>CAZWAS010000132.1:8991-10722 GCA_964631915.1 uncultured Spirochaetales bacterium
AGAACCGAGGCTTTGTACGGTCTTTATCAAGCCCCTCGACTCAAGTTTGTTATAGGCGGACCTGACTGTATGCAGATTGATCGAAAGAACATCGGCCAATTTTCTGATAGAAGGCAATTTTTCATCCGTGTGAATGATATCGGCCGCAATATACCAGCGTATTTGCTCCGCAATCTGGGTCGCGATAGGAACGTTGGCCCGTGTTTTGATCATCAGTTTTTGTATCCAATCCTGCTCTGCCATAGGGGGTTCACCTTTATGGTATGATACTGTTATAGTGTTATATAACAGTATCATACCATGGATTTCGTACATGTCAAGATTAAATGCAAAAAATCATGAAAAAATGATACGCTTTGGGGATGGCGCCCTGCGTATGGAAGGCTCCCTTGCCCTCCGCGAACGATGAACCTCGCAGAGATGGGGATGTTTTCGTAGCTCCTTGATTTATGCGGCGCCGCAGAGTAAATTTATCGAAGAGGAACCATATGGAAATAGATAAAACCTATATTCCGCCGACGCCTCCGCCTGAACCGGTACGCCAAACTCCGGCAGAGCCGCTTCTTGAGGAACAATCGTCCACTCCCCCGCCGCCCACGGAAGAGGGAACAGCGGAAACCATCGACGTGTTCGCGTAAGGCATCCGAAAGAACCGGCGAAGCCGAATTCGATGCTGTCCAGGCATGGTCATGTCCTGCATATAACCATGGTGGATGATGTCACTTTGTCTCAAGGACATAGTTTTCTTCCTACTGTTTTCGAACCTACTCCTCGAAAAGTATACGTTTATCCAGATACCGAGCCGCCAGCTTGTCGCATCGCCTCACTTTATGCTCAAAGAGGCAATTATCCGACGCATGCTTCCGCACAAGGCCGATGATCGTGTCCGGATCGGCTCCCAGTTCCCACGCATCCTGAAGAATGTACGGCAGAAAAGGATACAATTCCTTGTCGGAACCGTCCATCGCGGTTACGACGCTTTCCTCGACCGTTTTCATGTTCGTTCCTCATAGCAAGTCACCTGAGAGGTCGACTTGCGTTTTAAGAACTGAACCGGACAAGCCGGCCATACGGATTACCCAAGGGATGTCTACCTGGAATTCTCGGAGAACCACAGCAAGCAGTAGGGCAACATATCTCTCGCACATTGAGAGGTCATTGAAAGAGACGCCTCATCTGGTTAAGTTGAGCTCGTACACAAAACTTGCCAGAATGATCTCTACCTTTCGCTTCGCGGTCCATCGTTGCTGTTCTCCCATCCTCCTCTCCTCGTTCATTATATATGGTCTGAACGAACAAGGGGATACTACACGACTCCTCGAATGAGGAACACGGCAGCACTCAAAAGGCTAATAACACATTTTTCACCAGAAAAGCTCGAAGCTACGTCGTAAATGTGTTACACTTCCTATCATGCGGAACCGACGACCCGCTGTGAACGTCGAAGAACAGGACCTGTATCGCGAAATGCTCGCATTCGATGCTTTAACGTCCGCTGTAATCGATTCTTCTTCTGCCATCTGCATGACGAGTGCCGGCTTCTTCGATGCTGTTTCGCGGATCGTGGTGCTTTACACCGTGCCTGAAGTTCTCGAAGAAACGGGGTTTCTTTGGATGGCGGATGTGGTGCAGGTTGAGCCGGTACCAGCCGCTTCAGCGGACAATGCTGTGTTAGCTCTTGCAAAAAACAGGGGGCTACCCCGCATCCCCGAAGATAGGAAGCTCTTGCTG
>CAZWAS010000133.1:0-2921 GCA_964631915.1 uncultured Spirochaetales bacterium
GTTCGAAAATTGTCGAGGGTCGGATTATTGGGGAACCAATAGATCTTTCCTCCTGCAGCGGTCCATTCGGCATAAGGTTTGAACGCCATGGTGAATATCCAATAGATGGGAAAGAAAAACAACAGTGCAAGGATTAAAACGATGATGTATTTTAGTATCTTTACATACAGCTTTTGTTCCATAAATATATCCTCCGCCTTGTATGTCGTTCGCGCTTCAGGACAGCTGTTTTTCCCGTTCCTTGATCGGCTTCAGCGCATAGATGGATATGATGCTGACGATTATCATGATAATTATGCCGCCTGCAGCAACCCAGGACCAGTTCAAGTACTTGAATCCGTGTTTGTACATGTATACTGAAATTGTTTCGGTCGCAGTGCCGGGACCGCCGGTGGTCATGATCCAGATGGGATCGAATATTTTGATCGCTTCCATGCCCCGTATGATGAGCGCAATGGTTATGACGGGTTTCAGGAGAGGGAACACGACCAGCCTGAAGCGCTGCCATTTCGTGGCTCCGAGAATCGTGGCTGCATTGATCTGGTCTTCGGGCAGAGACATGAGACCGGATAGTAGGATGAGAAACATGAGCGGCGTCCATTGCCAAATGTCTACAATCATAATGGAAATCATGGCTGCGACTTTGCCGGTGAGCCAAGGGATGGAAACTTCGTGAAACAGCAGGGCAGACAGAACCGCATTGACCGGCCCCGTACTTTGAAACAGCATATAGAAGGTGAAACCTGCAACAGCTGGAACGATCATCATAGGCATGAGTATGAGGGTATGGAAGAGCTTCTTCCCAGGGAACTTCTCGAGAAACAGAAACGACAGTCCCAAACCGAGAAGAAACTCTACAGGAACCACGACGATAACGATGATGACTGTTCGCAAAATGGCGAGCAAGAAATCCTTATCCCTGATGATGTTCCAATAATTTGTGAGCCAGCCCCAATACTTGTACGCCTCATACCACCTGGTGCCTGCGGCAGTGAGAGGCGACCATGTGGTCAGGCTCAGGTAGATCGCAGAGAGCATCGGGAAAATGACAATGAAAAGCAGCATGACCTGCGCAGGGAGGGTAAGATAAAAACCGAATTGGGCCATGCTCGCGGAATCTTTGTGTTTCAGGGTTTTGTCTTGTTGTGGCATACTGTACCCCCTTTGCTTCGCAGTGAAAATGATGTACTAGCTTGAAAAATTACAAAAAACAACTAATTAAATCGCCTTAAAAAAGTCTAGAAGGAAGTCTACCTCACATCCTCCCATTTGTCAACGAAAAAAATGGAGCTCACCTTGCTATTCACATGAAAAAGGCATAGAATTCACACAGCCACTTCAATGAGGAGGATACTATGCCGAAACCCATGCCGCACGAGCATCACGAACAACACCTCTGTTATCTTGTTGAACAGGGACTATTGAAAAACAAACCTGAAGAATATATTCCTCTGGTAAAAAAAGGAACATACGTATGTTCTGGATGTGGCCGCGTCGCGCATGACCCTGAAAATCTCTGTGCTCCCCAAAAACTCTGAGCTCTGTACCCATCGGGGAGCATACGGAACGCTAATGACAGCAATGCAGGGTATCTCTTTCACGTTTTGTCGGTATATACTTATTTAAGTCTCTTTAATAATGGGAAATCGAGATCACTTGTCCTAGAGGCGATAAACATATATACTTGCCTATACATAATCATGGGGCGGAGAAGTAGTTACTGTGCAGGAAACACAGATACTAGACCAGGAAAGCATAAAAACAGCGAATCGAAACCGCATTCTCGACCTGCTGCACAGAGAAAAGGTTCTTACTAAGCAAGAAATCGCAGCGCAGACTGGCATGAGTTTTCCCACTGTTTCCAGCAATATCTCCTATCTGTTAAAACACGGGTTTGTCGAAGAAGCAGGGGTCGGGAACTCCACCGGAGGACGCAAACCGGTTCTCACCCGGTTTCTGCCGGATGCCAGGTTTTCCTTCGGGGTAAACATCGAACCGGGTGGCATACGCATCATCAGAACGAACCTCGACATGCGGATACTGGACGATAGTATGCTGCCGATTAGCAGGGCGGACACGCAGAAGGAAATAATCCGCAGGATCGCAGATGCAATTTCTTCCATTATTATTCACAAGGGACTTTCCCATTCGAGAATCCTCGGTATCGGGGTTTCGGTTTCCGGCATAGTCAACAACAAATCCCTCACGCTGGAGGTTTCTCCGGGGCTCGGCATCTCCGGCATGCAGTTCAAAGAGCTGAAGGATCTGCTGCATCTGCCGGTATACCTCGAAAACGAAGCGAATGCAGCAGCGCTCGCGGAACTGAAGCTCGGAATTGCAAAGGGGATGAGAAACCTCATCTACGTTTCCATAACCCATGGGGTAGGTTCCGGCATCGTCATGGAGGGCAAGTTGTATACAGGAGCTCACAACCGCGCGGGCGAACTCGGCCATCAGATCATCATTCCCGGAGGCAGGCAGTGAAAAAGAAAAAAAAAAGGGTGCTGGGAGCAATACGTGTCGGAGAGCGTGCTCATGGATACGTACAGGGCACGGAAGAACTTGCCGCACGTCACCATCCAGGATTTTTTCGAACAGGTCTCGAATCAGGATCCGTGCGCCATCGCCGTGTGGCAGGAATACATTGAATACCTTTCTATCGGCTTGTACAACATAGTATCCATGTACGATCCGCATTATGTCGTCATCGGAGGCACCATAGCAAATTACCCCCACATCCTGCTTCCTCCGCTCATGCGGAGGGTGTTCGGAGATTCTTCGTTCTATATCAAAAACGATACATACATACTCACGTCGCAGCTCGAGAAAGATTCTTCCGTGTTGGGAGCAGCCCTCATACCGGTGGAACTGTTGTTTTCCTTTCAGTGACTTCCGAGAAACGAAGCTTGCGCAAAGATCCT
>CAZWAS010000133.1:3024-10670 GCA_964631915.1 uncultured Spirochaetales bacterium
ACCGCTACCAGCTGCATTGCCCACCTGCGTATAGCGGCTAAGCGGAATATTCGGAAACATACCGATCGCCACAGCGCTTTCTATATTGATATAGGTGCCGAAAGCGCCTGCAACTATGAACGATTCGATCTCCTCAGGCTCGGTTCCGGTTTCTTCGAGAAGCATGTCTATACCGGCTCGAATTGAACCTTTTGCCATCTGCAACTGGCGGATATCCTTTTGCGTTATGACGATTTCCTGCTGTGCCGGTCCTTTCTCGAGAAAGACGAATTCCCTCTGCCCGTCTACAGCTCGGACTCTCGGATGGTCCTGGAGCCTGCCCCTGCTGTCCACAATGCGAGCATTGTACAGCCCTGCAATCGCATCGAGTATGCCGGAACCGCAAAATCCCTGAGCCGTTTTTTTCCCGATCGTCTGGAAGCTGATCGTATCCTCGGAAATCGACACGCGTTCAATGGCCCCGGGAGCAGCCCGCATTCCGAAGCGTATGTGGGCTCCCTCGAATGCAGGGCCCGAAGCGCAAGAAACACAATGCATGTTGCCGCTCCGGATAAGGGAAATTTCGGTGTTCGTCCCTATGTCCAACGCTATGGTGGGGGAATCGGCCTGCCAGGCATCCGTGGCGAGCAACATAGCGATGTGATCGGAACCTACATATCCAGCCACAGCAGGAGGAAAGTGGATATAAGCCCCTTCTGCGATGTGTACCCCGAGGTCTCTCGCTTTGACATCCACAGGTATGCCTAGCGCAGGCACGAAAGGAGCGACCACCAACCGCGCAACAGGAAGCCCGAGGCAGAGGTGATGGATCGCAGTATTGCATACGAAGGTTCCGTCCATGATGTCCTCGCCAGACGCTTCCGCCTTTGCGCAGAGGGCATGGATCAATTCATTGATGCCCTGAACGAGCACTCGCTGGAGCGTCTGGGCATCTTCCTTGCTCGCAACAGCGCGGGTGAGCCTGGTGATAATGTCCTCTCCGTATGCGATCTGCGGGTTCATTACCCCTTCGGTTGCTATGGTGTCCGCGGTTTCGAGGTTCACCAGGTATCCGGCGAGTTTCGTGGTCCCTATGTCTACGGCGAGTCCCAAAATCGGAGAGGAACGCGCTCGTAAGGAAATGATTTCGCGGTCGCGCACGGAAACCTTGGTCTTCCAGCCCCACGTTTCCAGCCGTGGGACCGAAGATTTCACCGCCTCGAGATCGATGAGCGGACAATCGATGCCGTGAACTCCGAGCAGAGCTTTTTGTAGCCGATCCATATCGCCCGAATCCGACAGCACCGGTGGAGCCAGTTCCGCTTCGAAAGCTCGAACCACAGGCTCCGGTCTGACTCCCGTTTCGATCCCCTCGACCTGAGTGCGTTGTGGACTGGAAAGGGATTCGGGCGGCAACCTAAGCAGTATATCCCCTTCGGGATAGGCCCTGCATGCAAGTCTGTACCCTTCGCGGAGTTCCTGTTCCGTGAGAAAATCTTTTTCCGCCTGAACAACCGGGGTGATCCTTCCTCGCATGATCTGCACTTTGCATCTGCCACAGGTACCGTTTCCTCCGCAGAATGCGACAATATCGATACCGCTCTTCTGTGCGACCTCGAGCAGCGATTGGCCCCCTCTTGCTGTGCCGCGCAAGCCTATGGGCTCGAAATCTATGATGAACTCTTCCATGCCCCTTACTATACCTAGTTTTGGTAATAAAGCAATAATCACTCGTCCCGAAGCGCGCAGAGAAAGAAAACCCACGTGTATTTCGTTGCAACCTCGGCACCTTGCCGAGAAACTATTCCCCTTCCCTTCGCCTGCTCCGTTTCTCGGTGTTAAAGCCTCCGAGGCGGGGCATCGTCGCGAAAAAAACCGGCCAAGGCTGCTTCCGCGCAGGATCGCCAGATCAGTCGTGATCTATGCTTCGCAGGAAATCCGACCTGGTGACAATTCCGTAGAGTCTTCCGTTTTCGAGTATGGGAAGATGGCCTATGTTGTTGGAGTTCATGAGCTGTTCGATCTCGCGGAGCGTGGCATCCGGTCTGCTACAGATCACCTTCTTCGTCATGAACGCCTTTACAGGCACATGCATCTGTCCGACTTTTCTGCCTTTCATGATGTCTTTGAGCGTAAGAAATCCGACGAGGTTTTCCGAATTGTTGATCACAGGCGCACCGGAATGGTTCGCAAATTCCAGGTACTTGGAAGCTTCCAGGAGGCTCCAGTTCTCGTTCAGAGAAAACACCTCTTTCGTCATGATATCCAACGCGGTCATGGCAGGCCTGAGAGAACACTGGAGCTGTGTCTTAAGCGCGTCCACAACGGTATCCCCTGAAGCGTTTTTTATGTGGGCGGAGGACGCCTGTCTGTGTCCGCCGCCTCCGAAATGCTCCATGACCTTGCGAACATCTATGGTGTTGTTTTTCGCCCGCGCGATGATGAGCACATCATGTTCCTTCTCGAATGCGAACACCGAAAACATCGCATCGGCATTTTCAATATCGAACATCCGCTCCACCACTGCCCCCAGGCCACCTGTCTGCCTTTCAAGAACGAGATAGCTCAACAAAATGCTGTTGCCGTGAATGTTGGTGTACGACAGGCAGGAAAGCATATCCCTGAACAAGGTCGAGAGGTGTTCATCCTTGAGGGGGTTAAGATAGTTCTTCACGATTTTCAGAGAAGCGCCACTGCGAAGAAGAAAAGACGATACCTGAAAATCGTCGTCCGTCACATTGTCGTGGGTGAAATTGCCTGTGTCCGCGTAGATCCCGAGCAGAGCGATCGTGGCTGCCTCGGGACTGATCGCAATGTTCCGCATCATAAGCTCAAGCCCCAAAAGCGTCGTATTCGACCCTGTGCTCCTTTCGTGAACAACGGCTCCTTCGATGTCGGTTTTTTCGGAAACATGATGATCGAATATCTCGATGTCCTTGATCCGATTCCTCAATGGTTCCATATACTCTTTGACCTGTTGATAGGTACGGGTGTCGACAATAACGATTTTATCCACCGGCATATCCGCCACATCCTTCATCTTCGTGTGGTTCAGCTTGTTGGCGTATATGTTGTAGAGATTGCGCGCGATCGGAAGAATGAGCCTGCTTTTCACGCATGTGAAATCGGGAAACAAATGAGAAGCGAGCACAATCGAGCCTATACAGTCCAGATCGGTGTTCGTATGTCCAACGATGACGCCATTCATCCGGCTGCTCCGCGACGGTTGCCGCCGCATGGGGGAAGCCATGTTCTGTATGCGAAATGGTAGATCACTTTCTTACCTTACGAACACGTCGAAACGTGTTCCTTTTTTTACTGTTTTAGATTAGTATAAAAGAGTATGCTGCCCTAAGTCAATCGAACAATGCTTCCAAACAGTAGGGCGAAGGATGAGAAAACACCGAGGGAGAGGAGGCGCACCTTGTTCAGGAATCTGAAAATAAGTACGAAACTCATAACCGTCGGAACGCTTATCATGCTTATTCCCCTTGCGGTCGTAAGTTTTTTCGCAATCATCCGGGCAACCGACGGCATTAGTACACTCGAACATGAACAGCTCACAGCGCGTACCAAGGCGAATGCCGAGCGTATTCGCAGTGGAAATGAAGCTGGCGAGAGATCTTGCAGTGGGAAACGCTACAATCGCTGCTGCAGGGGCGGTTTTGAAAAAAGGCAGAGAGAATTCGGAAAAAGAGATCGCTTCTCTGAATCAGAAGCTTACCCGCTTCAATGAGACGAAAGGCTTGGGCGACAATTATCAGGGTATTATCGTCGCAGGTCTCGACGGCATCGTGTATGCTGCGTCCAAAGAAAACTTCCGCGGCATCGATATCAGTGACAGAGACTATTTCAAGCGGGCCGTCAAAGGCGAGACTATGACCGGCACAGCGCTCATCAATAAGGTGACAGGAGAACCCTTTGTTCCGGTTGCAGCACCTATATACACCGAAGACGGTACGCCTGCAGGAATGGTTGCAAACCTCATGCAGGTGCAATTCTTGACCGATCTCATAGCGAATACCAAGATAGGGAAAACTGGATATGCGTTCATAACGGACAGCACCGGCCTCGTTATAGCACATCCTGTGAAAGAGAATGTGTTCAAACTGAACATTAGCGAACTAAAGGGCATGGAGGAAGTTGCAGACTACATGAAGGCAGGCGAAAGCGGAGTAGCAAGCTACACGTTTCAGGGAGAGAAAAAAACCACCGGATTTGCACCCGTCAAAACCACGCAATGGAGCATAGCATTGACGTTGCCCGATTCGGAATTTCTAGAACCTGTGCTTGCCGTACGAAATACCGTTCTCATTGTCGGAATCGCTTTTTTCATCGCTTCCGTTATCATATACTTCCTGTTCTCGCGCAGCATCTCCGTTCCGCTCAAACGCGGCGTCGAATTCGCGGACAAAATCGCCAAGGGAGATCTCAGTGCGGAGCTCGAAGTGTTCCGCAAAGACGAGATAGGACTCCTGGCAGAATCCCTCAGAGACATGGTAAAACGGCTCGCATCTATCGTGAAAGATATCCGGACGACATCCGACACTGTCGCATCCGGCAGCATGCAGCTCAGCGAAACTGCGCAATCGCTGTCGCAAGGGGCTTCCGAGCAGGCGGCTTCTGCCGAAGAGGTATCTTCGTCCATCCAAGAAATGACCTCCAATGTTCAGAAAAACGCGGATAATGCGCGGCAGACCGAACGGATATCCCTCGAAGCAGCGAGGAAGGGTAAGGAAAGCGGGGCAATAGTCGTGGATGCTGTGAACGCCATACGGGAAATCGCCCAGAAGATCCGTATCGTCGAAGAGATATCGCATCAGACCAACCTGCTCGCTCTCAATGCCGCTATTGAAGCCGCAAGAGCAGGCGACCACGGCAAAGGGTTTGCTGTGGTCGCCTCCGAGGTAAGGAAACTTGCAGAACGCAGCCGGAAAGCTGCGGCCGAAATAAGCGAGATTTCCGCCTCAAGCATTGCCAAGGCACAAAATGCAGGGGAGATGATCGAGCAGCTCATCCCCGATATACAGAAAACCGCAGAGCTCGTGCAGGAGATAAACGCAGCGAGTAACGAACAGGCCATAGGCACTGAACAGATCGGCAAAGCGGTCATGCAACTCGACAAGGTGATACAACAAAACGCATCCGTTTCCGAAGAGCTCGCTTCTACTTCCGAAGAGCTTTCCAGCCAAGCGGAACAGATGCAGGCGGCTGTGAATTTCTTCAAACTCGGAGGATGAACAGCCTCGCACACTCCTAATACCATCCGCTATTCCGAACCTCCTCCGGAATACACGAGTTGTTTCGGGTGTTCATCCGTCCTTCCGAGAAACGATCAGTTTTATCCAGTATCAGCATTTTTTGATTATTTCGAATAAAAAAGCTTGCAATTAGTACAGAAAATGATAGAATTGATCAAAATAATGGAATACGACCATGTATGGAGGCTTGTATGTCCGGAAAAGAATTACGTCTTCAACGCCTTTTCAAAGGGAAAAAAAATCTGGTCATTTCCGCTCTCGACCATGTCATGGAATACGGTGATCAGCCCGGCATCGAAGATGCGGAACGTGCGATCAAAAATTGCAGCGGAACAGATGCATTGCTGCTGTCCCGTTTTATGCTGAAACGCAACAGTTTCCTGTTCGCGGAGCCTGGAGCCCCGGTGCCGGTAGTGCGGATCAATTGGACATCTTCGTTCTATTATCCCTTGAATTATTCCAAAGGATATACAACGATCGCAACGAATGTCGAAGAAGCGGTTGAAGCAGGCGGAGAAATGGTCATATGTTCGCTTTTCCTCGAAAACCAAAACGAAGAAATGGAAACCGAAAACATAGCTGTATTCGCCGAAGTGGTCAGACAGAAAGAAAAGCTCGGAATTCCGCTCATAGGAGAATGCTATGTGGTAGAGCATAAGGATATGACCAGAGAAGCCCTTCACAAAAAAGTGAAACGGGTCACCAGAGTCATGGCGGAGTTGGGAGCTGATCTTATAAAATGCTTTTACACCGGGGAGGGTTTCCGGGATATCATAGACAATCTTCCCATTCCAGCTTTCACCATAGGTGCTGAAAAACTGGACAGCGATATCGAAGTGCTGAAGAAGGCGCAAGAAAGTGTGAAGGAGGGAGCAAGGGGAATCATATTCGGAAGGAACATTTTCATGTCCGAACGCCCCAGCATTCTGATTCAGGCTCTCAATTCCGTTCTTAATGACGGAGTTTCCCCTCAAGAGGCGGCACAAGCGTTCGGCCTGGTGTGAACCATGCCTGCGGCAGAGAAAACCGGAAAGGAGATAGCATGGAACCGTTGAAGGCAGGATATGTATCGTTCGGAACGATGTATTATGAACCGAAGAAATTGAAAGAAATAAGCGCGCGGGCGGAGAAGCAGCTCGTAGCTGGAGGCATCGATCTCGTGAGGACCGATCCGGTAACGGGCGAGGGGCCTGAACCAAAACGGGCGATCCGAGAATTGAAGGAGAAAGACTGGGATTTCCTCATAGCGAACGTCATAAACTGGGTGGATATACGGGGAGTTACGAGGGTCTTGCTCGAGTTCCGGCATAAACCGATGGTCTTGTACAGCTTCGGCGGCTTTACGGAAGGCACTACGCTGATCTCTCCTGCAGCAGGAGCCGGCACTACGGCGCTCCGCTATCCTCTGGAACAGTGGGGATTCAAATTCAAGTATCTCTTCAATCCTCCGGATTCTCCTATGGATGTGGAAGGCATCGTCAAATTCGGAAGAGCGGCGCAGGCAACGGAAAAGCTGAGGCACTGCAGGCTGGGTATGATCGGATTCAACGATATGGGTCTGTTCACAACTGGATACAATGTGACTAGACTTCGCCATAGAATCGGACCGGAAGTTGAGAGCATGGATCTGCTTCAGCTCGAAAAAAAAATGAACGCGTTGGATCCTCAGGCCGTGAAAAAAGAAATTCTGAACATCACACAGGATTGGGAGTACCCGCACGGCAGGCCTAAGGACGAAGTCATAGAACGGGCCGTACGCATGTATATGGCTACGGTGCAGATATGCAAGGAGAAAAACTTCGCAGGATTCTCGTACAAATGTGTGGACGGCGTAGACCTCGAAATGAACGCCACCCATGCAGTGCCTTCCGCTTTGGTGGCGTCCAACGGGTATCCGTACTGCGATGAAAACGATATCGGAAATCTTATAGCGGAACTCATGCTGCAGTGGGTTTCGGGAAAACAGGTTATGTTCATAGAGCATTACGAACACCATCCGGAATGGATACTGCTCGGAGAAGACGGATACATCCCAAGCGATTTCATAGACGGCAAGCCCCGGATCAAACCCGTATCCACGGTTCTGCTCGGAGGTATAGCGCACTGTTCGAAGATGAAGACAGGCAGAATGACGCTTGCAAGCCTTGCTGAAGACCACGAAGGGTATAGAATGCATATCGTCACCGGCGAGGGCAGGACTCCGCCCGAGTGGGTGGAAATGGGAGTTCCCCTTCCCTCGTGGCCGAGCGTCAAATTCTATCCGGATGCTCCGGTCAGACGTATACTCGACCATGTGTTGTCCCAACATTTCGCCGCAGTGTACGGCGACTACGTCGAAGAGCTGATCAACATATGCCATCTCCTCGACATCAAGGCAATTGCGGATACCGGAACATGACCATGCCG
>CAZWAS010000134.1:0-10412 GCA_964631915.1 uncultured Spirochaetales bacterium
GTTCTAGCTCTCGCCGTCTTTCCGGGAGCGCTTTTCTTTTTATTTATGGGACATTTGTCGCTGTAGCATCTCATCCCTTTCAGGAAAAGTTTCGTCTGTTCCGTCCTGCACATTCTGCACTGGGGTCCTGTATTCCGTGCCATCTTCTTCCTCCCTACACCCTTCTGCTCTTTCTAGGCCTGCATCCGTTATGCGGTATGGGCGTAATATCGCGTATCGATTTAACTTTGAGACCCATTGCGCCCAAAGACCGGATGGCGGACTCCCTTCCCACTCCCGGGCCTTTTACCAGCACGTGAACTTCCCTCAGCCCGAAATCCATCGCCTTCTGAGCCGCAGCTTCAGCGGTGGACTGAGCTGCAAAGGGGGTCGATTTTTTCGCTCCCCTGAAGCCTAGACCGCCAGCGCTCGCCCATGAAAGGGCATTGCCCTTGAGATCCGTCACAGTAACGATTGTATTATTGAATGTCGCCTGCACATACACCATGCCTTCATATACGGACTTTTTCTCTTTCTTCTTCTTCGCCTTAGCCAATTAAGTATCCTCCTTAAACAGCCTTCTTCTTTCCGGCTACCGTTTTCTTCTTTCCCTTCCTGGTTCTTGCATTGGTCCGCGTCCTCTGACCGCGAGCAGGAAGACCTTTTCTATGCCTAAGACCTCTGTAACAGCCTATATCCATCAGTCTCTTTATGTTAAGGGACACCTCGCTTCGCAGGCGTCCTTCCACCTTGTATTCGTTTTCGATGACTTTTCGCAGCTGATTGATCTCTTCGGCGCTCAGGTCGTTGACCCGGGCATCCGGATTGATTTCGGTTTTCTTGCATATCTCTTTTGCGGAAGACCTTCCGATGCCGTAGAGATACGTTAAAGCCACATCCACATGTTTGTTAGGAAGGTCTATACCAGCAATACGGGCCATATAATTCAGTCCTCCTCTATCTCTGTCTCTGTTTGTGTTTCGGATTGGTGCAGATGATCCGCAGCACCCCTCGTCGGCGGATGATTTTGCATTTATCGCATATCGGTTTCACACTCACTCTCACTTTCATGGTTTCCCCCTATAGATTCCTGGCCCGTATCTTTCCTTTCTTCACAAGCCCCTCGTGATGATGCATTCTCAAATGGCCTTCGACCTGAGACATGGTATCGAGGTCCACGCCGACCATGATGAGCAGGGATGTTCCTCCAAGCAGATACGATATCTGCGAGGGGAAGTGGAAAATGATCTGCACAAGCGTCGGTATCAAGGCTATGAACGCCAGGAAAAGCGAACCAGGCAATATTATGCGGTTCAGTACCCTGGTGAGGTACTCTTCCATTTTCTCCGAACGGATTCCCGGTATAGAACCGCCGTTCTCCCGTATCTGCTTCGATATTTCTATGGGGTTAAGCGTCACCTGCGTATAGAAATATGCGAAGAAAATGATGAGCAGGGTGTAGATGACCAAGTACGGCGCACCCTGCGGTCTGAGCCAGCTCGCGAAGCTGTGAAGCCACTGAATATTCGCACCGAGGTTTCCCGCAATCTGGAGCGGGAAGTTCAGAATCGTGGATGCGAAAATGACGGGGATAACACCCGAAGGATTTATCTTGAACGGGATGTATGTATTCTGCGAACCGTACATCTTCCGCCCCACAACCCGTTTCGCATAATGCACTGGAATTTTCCGCTGACCCTGCTGCTCATACACGACAAGAGCCACAACACCAATGAACAGGATGAGCACCACGATGACGAATACGGGATTGAGATCCCCGGTCTGTATCTTTTGAACGAGCTGCCACAGCGCATGCGGAAGGCGGGCGACTATGCCTGCGAATATCAAAAGCGATATGCCGTTTCCGATGCCCCGCTGGGTTATTTGTTCGCCCATCCACATGAGGAACATGGTGCCAGTCGTGACTGTGAGCATTGCTATAAGCGTGTAAGGCACCATATCCATCACGATGGCATCCGGAATGCTTTTCGCATACACCGTTACAACATACGATTGGATGAGACAGACAAGCACTGTTCCGTACCTCGTCCATCTCTGCAGCTTCTTTTTCCCACCCTCTTCTTCGGTTATTTTTTTGAGCTTCGGGAACACGACGACCACGAGCTGCAGAATGATCGATGTGGATATATACGGCATGATACCGAGCATGAAAATGGAGAAGTTGCTAAACGCTCCTCCGGAGAAGAAATCGAAATATTCAGTAAGACCCATGCCTGTGGATTCGGCCTGCGAAAGGAAATACATCTTCAACGCATTCACATTGATCCCCGGAATGGGAAGCGTTGCTCCTAATCTGAAGATAACCAGCATGATCAATGTAAAGATGATTCTGTCTCGCAGATCCTTGATTCTAAAAATATCGATGAGAGGGTTACTTGCCATCTTCTTGCTCTACTCTTTTTGTTGGATTATGGTTCCGCCTGCTTTTTCTATCTTGTCCTTTGCGGATTGGGAGATGCGCTCCACCTTAACCGTGAGTTTTTTCTCGAGTTCGCCTTGTCCCAATATCTTGACTTCAGCGGACTTTTTGCCCACAAGCCCCTTCGCTTTCAGAGTTTCGAACGTCACCTCTTCCCCGTCAGAGAACTTTTTGTTAAGAGAACCGACGTTGATGATCACATATTCCTTTTTGAAAGGATAATTCGAGAATCCTCTTCGGGCTATTCGCCGGTACAAAGGCATTTGGCCGCCTTCGAAACCGGGCCGCACACCGCCGCCCGACCGGGCTTTCTGCCCCTTGTTCCCCTTTCCTGCGGTTTTCTGTTTTCCTGTTCCCGAACCTCGTCCGAGGATCTTTTTACTCGTTGTAGCGCCCTTGGGCGCGCGAAGAACAAAATCTTCCATAATTAGTTTATCTCCTCGACTTTGACCAGGTGCGACACAGTGTTCACCATCCCAAGGATAGCGGGATTCGCTTCCAGCTCGACTGCGGAATTGATTTTTCGCAGCCCGAGGGCCTTCACTGTCTTGCGCTGATTGGGTTTCGTACCGATGACGCTCCGTACAAGCGTAATCTTCACTTTGTTTGCCATATTAACCCCACAAATCCTTCAATGCCTTTCCCCTGTTTCTGGCGACGACACGGGCATCGAGCATCTTGTCGATCGCATCGAACACCGCCTTCACGATATTGATGGAATTTTTCGATCCCAGCGATTTGCTGAGGATATCGCTCACTCCGCCCGCATCCATGATGGCCCGTACGGGGCCGCCTGCTATAACACCTGCACCCGGCGCCGCTGGTTTCAGCAGTACGCGTGCGCTTTTATACTTTCCTTCGATTTCATGAGGGAGCGTATTGCCTTTCACAGGTATCGTCACCATGTTCCGTTTTGCCTTTTCGATTCCCTTGCGGATGGCTTCAGATACATCGATCGCCTTACCGAAACCATAGCCCACTTTCCCCTTTCTGTCGCCCACCACGACCAGTGCAGAAAAGGAGAATCTTCTTCCGCCCTTCACAACCTTGGCAACGCGGTTGAGCTTAATGAGTTTTTCCGTAAACTCTTTTTCCTTGACCTGTTCCACTGTATCCCCCTAAAACCGTATGCCGGCCTTGCGCGCACCGTCTGCCACGGCTTTCACTATCCCGTGATACAGGTAGCCGTTCCTGTCGAAGACGATCTCCTGGATATTCTTTCCCTTGAGGCGCTCGCCTATGACTTCGCCGATTTTTGCAGCACTCGCGACATTCAATTTAAGGCTTCGATATTCTTTTTCAAGGCTCGAAGCAGCTGCCACCGTGTTGCCTGCAACATCATCCACCACCTGCACATAGATGTGTTTGTTGCTTCTGAATACGCTCATCCGCGGCCGTTCGGAAGTACCTTTCAGCCGCTTCCGTATGTGTGTTTTCCGCCTTTCTCTTCTTTTCGCTTTTTCGATTAACCGTTTCATCTATGCAATCCTATTACTTGACACCAGATTTACCAATCTTTCGCCGGATGGTTTCTGTTTCGTATTTGATGCCTTTTCCTTTATACGGCTCAGGCGGCCTTATGGATCTGATCTCCGAACTCACCTGGCCGACTCTCTGTTTGTCGATTCCGCTGACAATGACCTTGTTGTTGCCTTCGCAGGTGATGGAAAGCCCTTCGGGTATGGGATACTCGACTGGATTGGAAAAACCGAGGTTCATGAGCAGGCTCTTCCCCACTATCTCGGCTCTATACCCGACACCGTTGATGATCAGAGTTTTCTGAAAACCTTGCGAAACTCCGATGACCATGTTGTTCACGAGATTTCTGTATAAACCATGCAGCGCTTTGGACTGCTTGGTATCGTCCTTTCTGGAGACTTTCACTTCTTTTTCGTCGATCGCGAAGGAAACCTGGGGGAGAAAATCCTGTTGCAGGGTTCCTTTCGGTCCCTGTACGACAACCGTATTGCCCTTCACCTCGACTTTCACACCCTTAGGCACTTCGATAGGTAATTTCCCGATTCGAGACATTTTTTTCCTCTCTTACCAGACAGTACAGATCAATTCGCCGCCCACCTTTTTTTCCACGGCTTTCTTTCCGGTTGTCACACCGCTCGAGGTGGAAAGAATGACGGTACCGAATCCGTTCATCACTCTCGGCATGGTCTTATAGCCGGTATACACACGCCTTCCCGGTTTAGATATTTTCTGGATTCCGTGGATGACCGGCTTCATATTATCATCGTATTTCAAGAAAATCCTGATGAAATTCAGTCCGTCTTGGTTCACTTTCTTGAAATTCTTGATATATCCTTCGTTCTTCAATATCTTCACAACTTCGAGCTTGAGTTTCGATGTGCTCACATCCACCTTCTCAAACCCTGCCATGCTTGCGTTCCGCAATTTTGTAAGCATATCTGCAATGGGATCAGAAACACTCATAACACCTCTCCCTACCAGCTTGATTTCGTGACGCCAGGAATCAGTCCGGCACTCGCAAGTTTCCTGAAGCAAATTCTGCACATCTGGAACTTCCGTAAATACCCTCGCGGTCTGCCGCAGACTTTACATCTGTTCACCCTTCTCGTCATAAATTTAGGCTTCCTGTTCGCCTTTACAATCATACATGTTTTTGCCATGAATCCCTCACTCTCCTACTTTCTGAAAGGCATTCCCAATTTTGCAAGAAGGCTTCTTGCTTCCTGGTCCGTTTTCGCTGTTGTCACAATGGCTATGTTCAAACCGCTTACGCGTTCGATCTTATCGTAATCTATTTCAGGGAAAATGATCTGCTCCGTGACGCCCATGGAATAATTTCCCCTTCCGTCAAACCCGTTGGGATTCACACCTCTGAAGTCTTTAACGCGGGGCAAGGCAACATTCATGAGCCTGTCGAGAAACTCGTACATGTATGCTCCACGAAGTGTCACCTTCGCACCGATCTCCATCCCTTCACGGACCTTGAACGTTGCGATCGATTTACGCGCCTTCGTTTTCACCGCCTTTTGCCCGGTGATCTGTCCGAGCTCCTTGACCGCCGCATCCAAAAGCTTCTTGTTCGCAATCGCCTCGCCTACTCCCATGCTGACTATCACTTTTTCGACACTGGGTATCTGCATTGGAGAGCTGTACCCGAATTCTTCTTTCAACTCGGGTGCGACCTTTTCCTTGTATAGTTTTTTCAAACTTGGAACATACGCTTTGTCAGCCATTACAATGTTTCTCCGCATTTCTTACAAATTCTAACTTTCTTTTCCCCTTCGAATTTTATGCCAATTCGAGTGGGGCCGCATTTCTTACATACGATCATGACATTGGAAATATGAAGCGATGCCTCAACTTCGATAATACCGCCCCGATCGTTCTGCTTCCGTTTTTTCATCGCCTTTTTCACCATGTTGACGCCTTCGACGATGACCCGTCCCTTGTCGCGATCGACTTTGAGGATCCTTCCCCCTTTGCCCTTATTCTTTCCGGTTATGACCTTCACTTGATCATTTTTTTTCAGTTTATAGACCACTTGCCGTTCCTCCTAGAGCACTTCAGGAGCAAGAGACACAATTTTCATGAAGTCGCCTTCCCGAAGCTCCCTTGCCACAGGACCGAATATGCGTTTCCCTTTCGGGTTCTTGTTGGCATCGATCAACACACACGCATTGTCGTCGAACCGTATGTATGTACCGTCGGCCCTTTTGAACTCTTTCTTTGTCCTTACAATGACAGCTTTCTGCACCTCGCCTTTTTTGATAGGACCGTTCGGTATTGCATCCTTCACTGCAACGACGATCGTATCCCCGATAGATGCTGTCTTTCTGCGCGTACCGCCCAGCACTTTGATACACTGTACGAGCTTCGCGCCGCTGTTATCTGCCACGTTAAGGTATGTACTCATCTGAATCATAGCATTCCCCCAAGGACGACCACTATTTCGCTCGTTCCACAATTTCCAGGAGCCGCCATCGCTTCTCCCTGCTCAGAGGCCTCGATTCAATGATGCGAACCGTATCGCCGACCTTGGCCTCGTTCTTCTCGTCATGGACCTTCACTTTCTTGGTCCGCGTTACGTATTTCTTGTACAAGCTGTGAAGCTTTCTGTTGGTAATGGAGACCACGATTGTTTTCTCCATTTTGTCGCTCACAACCTGGCCGGTGAATATCTTTTTGTTCGACTTCTTTTTTTCGGTTACGTTCTCTTCCACCGTGACTCTCCTAGACTTTGCCCTTAGCGAGTTCTATCGCCCGGATCCTGGTATTAAGCCGTGCAATTTTTCTTCTCAAGGTTCGCTTTTCCAGCGGGTTGTCGATGTGTCCGATGACCATATTAAACCTGAGATCCATGTACTTTTTCCTGAGTTCCTGCTGTTTGGTCAGAAGCTCTTCGTAGGTGATTTCTTTGAATGAATCTTTCATACGCCTACTCCAGATCCCTACGTGATATAAACTTTGTTTTTATGGGAAGTTTGCTGCCAGCCAGTTTCAATGCTTCGGATGCAAGCGCCTTATCCACTCCGGATATTTCGAACATGACCGTTCCCGGCTTTACTACAGCAACCCAGTATTCGGGGTTCCCTTTCCCTTTACCCATGCGGGTCTCCGCAGGTTTCTTCGTATAGGGCATGTCGGGGAATATTCGGATGAATACTCGTCCCCCTCTCTTTATATGCCGCGTCATAGCTATACGAGCCGCTTCGATCTGTCTGTTCGTGATCCATTTAGGCTCGAGAGAAACCAATCCGTAATCGCCGAAGGATATTTTATTGCCACGCGTCGCGTACCCCTTCATGGTACCGCGCATGCGTTTTCTGTATTTCGTTCGTTTGGGGCTCAGCATAGCTTCCTAACTCCTCGGTGCAGGTTTTTCTCTTCTCTTTTTCACAAGGACGCCTGCATCTTCCTTCGTATCCTTCTTGAGAATTTCACCGTGAAAGATCCACACTTTAATACCGATCTTTCCAAACGTCGTATGGGATTCTGCGAATCCGTAGTCGATATTCGCCCTCAGGGTGTGAAGCGGTATCCGTCCTTCCTTATGCTCTTCGGATCTAGACATCTCAGCGCCCCCGAGCCTTCCGGATATCTTTATCTTGATGCCTTGGATACCCGTTTTCATGGCATTGGATATTGCGGACTTCAAGACCCGCCTAAAAGAAGCACGGGCTTTCAATTGCCGAGCAATATTCAACGCCACCAGCTGCGCGTTATTCTCCGGCTTCTTGATTTCTTTTATCTTCAACTGGATCTTTTTGCCTGCGACTTTCTGGAGCATGGAACCGATCTTCTCTATGTTCGCTCCCTTCGCGCCGATGATTACTCCTGGCCGTGCAGTGTGGACGACTATGGTGATTCTCTGTGGATGCCGGATGATTTCCACATCCGCTATCTCTGCACCGTTCGTCTCGGGGCATTCTTCGATAACCTTTCTCAGCTTCAGATCCTCATGCAGCGTTGCAGCATATTCCCGAGGATCGACAAACCATCTAGACTTCCAAGTCTTGTTTATTCCGATCCGCAACCCGTACGGATTTACCTTCTGCCCCATTTATTCCCCCGTGTTTCCGATTTCGTCTACAATGACAGAGATATGGCTCAGTCTTTTCAACAGAAGATCTCTTCTTCCTCTTCCTCGCGCCCAGACCCGCTTCATCCGCGGCCCATCATCCACGAGCAGTTCCTTAATAAAGAGCATATCTTCATCCAGCTTCTTGTTCTGAAACAATGCATTTGCAGCAGCAGACTGTATTACCTTCTTGAGCATCCGTGCCCCCTTCTGAGGCATGTTCTCAAGTATGGCGATCGCCTCGGAATAAGGCCGCTTCCTCACATTGTCCGCAATCGGCCGCACTTTGGTCGGCGAAACGAGGAGGAATCTGGCTACTGCTTTGTATCCCTTTTTAGCTTCCATACTTTCACCCGCTATTTCTTAGCCGCTTTCTTATCTGAACCTGCGTGTCCCCGGAATATCCGAGTCGGCGCAAACTCGCCGAGTTTATGACCTACCAGGTTTTCAGTCACATAAACCGGAACCCACGTCTTTCCGTTGTACACGGAAATCGTCATACCGACCATTTCCGGAATTATCGTCGAGCAACGGGAGAACGTCTTTATCATTTTTTTCGTCCCACTCTTGCTCATATCAAGAATCTTTTTGTACAGGCTCTTTTCGATAAAAGGTCCTTTCTTGATCGATCTAGACACGCTCTTCTCCTATTTCCTTCTGTTTACGATGAATTTATCCGAATGCTTATGCTTCTTTCTCGTCTTATACCCTTTCGTGGGCTGACCCCACGGCGTAACAGGGTGCCGACCGGCTGCGGTTTTACCCTCGCCTCCTCCATGCGGATGATCGATCGGGTTCATGACGACACCGCGAACCTTCGGCCGCCTGCCGAGCCAGCGCGACCGTCCTGCTTTCCCTATCTGGGTGTTCATGTGATCTTCATTGCCCACAACGCCTATAGTAGCGTAACACTTTTTAAACACCATACGCATTTCGCCCGAAGGAAGCTTTACCGTGACGTAATCGCCCTCTTTCGCTGCAATGAGCGCCCCTGCTCCCGCTGCTCTGACGAGCTGCCCGCCTTTTCCGTACTGAAGCTCTACGTTATGTACAGTGAATCCAAGGGGAATGTTGTCCAAAGGAAGGGCGTTTCCGACTTCCAGAGGAGCGTTCTCACCGCTCTGAACTGTGCTTCCCACTTTCAAGCCCTGAGGAGCGAGGATATAACGCTTTTCGCCGTCTGCATAAAATACCAGTGCAATATTCGCACTTCTGTTGGGATCGTATTCCAACGATACAACCTTTCCTGGTATTCCGTTCTTGTCACGCTTGAAATCGATGATCCTGTATTTTCTCTTATGCCTTCCGCCTCTCCTTCTTACACTAATCCTTCCGCTCGAACTGCGTCCTGCCCTGCAGGGAAGCCCTTTGGTAAGGCCCTTTTCGGCTTTTTTATCGGTCAGTTCGTCGTATGTCAGCGTGCTGGTAAAACGCAGCGAAGGTGTCCTCGGATTGTATGTTTTTATTCCCACGTGCTCCCCCTCAATCTCTTCTTTCAGCCTTTGTTATGCACCTTCAAAAATGCTTATCTTCTCTCCGGGTACGAGCGTGATGATTGCTTTCTTCCACGTCGCCGTCTTTCCCTCTTCCCTGTATCGAAGCCGCTTCGGTTTCGACTTGACATTGATGACGTTACACGATACAGGATGCACGTTGAAAAGCTTGTACACTGCATCCATTATCTGTATTTTGTTCGCCCTGCTGTCCACCCGAAAAATATACTTGCTCGACTCGCGCAATTCGTTCGTCTTTTCGGTCAACACCGGCTCGATTATAACCTTATCCGCATCCATATTATTGCCTCACTTATTTGGAACCGTAAAACTCATTGAGCTTCGCAGCAGCGGTTTCCAACATGACAATGTTCTTTCCATAAAACAAATCGTGTGCCCGCAGCCTGTTATACGAAAGAAAAGAGAGCCACGGGATATTTCTGCCTGCCCGCTTGATGAGCGGATCATCATCTTTCAGCACGATGACCGTCTTTTCTTCCGATACGAGCTGCTTCAGTATCGCAACGAGATCCTTCGTTTTTCCGGTCTGTATGGTAAAATCTTCAACGAGCTTGAGGCGATCCTGCTTCACCTTGAGGCTCAGAATGGAAGTCATGGCCAACCGTTTCACTTTTTTCGGAATCGAATAGCTGTAATCTCTCGGTTTTGGTCCAAATACAATGCCGCCTCCGACCCACACAGGGGATTTCTTGTCGCCAGACCTGGCCCTGCCCATACCCTTCTGTTTCCACGGCTTCGTGTTGCTTCCGTGCACTTCCTTCCTCGTCTTTGTCGAAGCAGTACCCTGCCGCATATTGGCAAGCTCGTTCCTGATCGCGTGATAGATCGCGCCTTCGCTCACTTCCTGACCGAAAACGGCATCCGCGAGCTGTACTGTTGTTATTTCCTGTCCCTGTATGGAGGAGGCTTTTCTGTCCTTTCT
>CAZWAS010000135.1:0-10273 GCA_964631915.1 uncultured Spirochaetales bacterium
TGTGATACAGGAGAATATCGTCCAGGCCTCGAGCCATGAGCCGATTCGTGGTCAAATGAGTATGTATGTCGTTTTTCGGAGTTTCCAGAAGAATCGAGTAGACTGTATCGTAGACTGTGTGGCTCATGGTAGCGCTCCTTAGAACCTGACCTCCGCTTTCATAACGCGGAGAATCTTTCTCAGATATCTTCTTTCTGTGGCTGTACTCACGCAGGAAATATAATGCAGTTGACTCTCTATGAGGGAAACAACGAGTACACCACTTCGAAATCTGTATCCTGGCCGAAATATAGGGCCTGCACATTCCCTCGAACCGCGTAATTGTTCAGATGCGGAGTAACATCAGAATCCTGATGCATGAAAAATTCTACCCATCTCGATCCCAGCGGCTACGAGCGCAAGTTTGTTGTTCATAAACTCACCACCAGGCTTTTTTTAATGGTTTTTTGATGATCAGAGGTCTGAGATACTCTATCGCCTTCTCCGCCCCATCTTCAGGGGACATAACGGGATCTTCGTGCTCGAATGATAAGACATAATCATAGCCTATGCTCACCAAAGCGGAAATTATTCTCCGCCAGTTTACTTGTCCCCAACCAGGAACCCTAAAACGAAAACCACGATCCGATCTCAGCCATCCTCCTGTTGGGATCACTCCGGATCTGTGTACTTCATCCTCTTGAAGCTCCGCGTCCTTCGCATGACAATGAAATATTCTACTACCAAATCGTTTGATGAACAGAACAGGATCTATAAGCTGCCATACAAAATGCGATGGATCGAAATTGAATCCAAACTCCGGTCTCTCATCGAGCGTTTTTACAGCCTGTTCTGCTGTTTCGATATTATACGCAATTTCCGTGGGATGTACTTCAAAACCGAACTTTACTCCATATTCTTTGAATGTGTCCAAGATACCGTTCCACCGATCGGCGAATATTGTCCATGCCTCTTCATACTGTTTTTCATTTTGCGGAGGGAATATATACCACTTATCCCAGACATGGGAACCAACAAAACCGTTCACCACAGGCACTTCGAGTTCCGATGCCACCTGTGCTGCGAGTTTCATCTGAGCGATACCGTACCGTATTTTCTCTTGAGGATCACTTGATGGGGACCATGCATCCGTACTCTCATCATGCGGACCGAGGACGAGTTGACCTGCAATTGCATTATTCAAACCTGATATCGCGATACCGCTGTCTCTGAGCATCTTTTTTAAAGCACTTCCTTCTCCTCCTTTCAGAATAGCCCGCGCATCGAGATGCCTATTCCCCTCCCACACCGGAAGTTCGACCATTTCATAACCGAGCGGTGCCACAAAATCAACTACCTTTTTCAATGGCCATTCGTTAAAAAGAAATGTCGAAATGCCAAGTTTCACACCTCTCCTCCTGTACGCATTATTCCCGCTTTCTGCCTGTATACACTATGACGAGAACGAACAAAAGCGAACCGTAAGCGATTTGCCTGATCGCCTCGGTGCTCTGCAACGCTACCAGAATACTGTTAAGGGTAGTCAACACAATACAACCAAGCACCGTGCCAATATAGCTACCGCTTCCTCCTGCAAGAGAAATACCACCTATAGCTACTGCAGCCACCGAGGCCATGAGATAAGGGGCTCCGAGATTTAGATAGGGAGTCCCGGTATAACTCAACATGAGAAGACCTGCAAAAGCGGAAACAGCTCCACTAATTCCATATACAATCATTCTGAATAATTTTACATTTACACCACTCAACTCTGCGGTGAGCCCGTTCGCTCCGACTCCAAACAGAAGATTCCCCCATTTCGTACACTTAAGAACGACCATTGTAACTATAATGATCATGATCCACACAATAATAATATATGGAATATTTAAAACTCTTCCATTCCCAATCAACTCGAGAAACGACGGAGCAGTCCCAGTGGGAAAACCTTTCGTAATTATTAACGACAAACCTTCTATGACACTCGCCATTGCAAGTGTCATAATCAGAGGGGGTATTCCGATATATGATATCCCGAGTCCGTTTACTATACCAAGCAGGAATCCAATAGCAGGTACGCCGAAGAGGGCAATTGGAATGTTTATGTTTTTGCTGTTCAGGATATAGGCTGTCATGACGACTCCGATCGAGAGTACAGAACCAACAGACAGGTCGATCCCTTCATTTCCTGCGATCACCACAAGTGTTTGACCAAGCGCTACAATTCCCAGAAATACAGAGAGACGCAGTACACTCATGATGTGTGTAAAATTGAGAAATCCCGGAAAAATTATTTCGCCGAATACAAAGAGCATTACCAATGCAACGATTGCTATGAATATCCTGTTGGCAACTATTTTACGAATTCCCAATCTTATCCGTATGCTCGATAGATTCATTTGAGCCATCGTACACACCTCTGCATATCCTGATTCCCATGCTTATAACCAAACAGAGAAGCGCTGAAATCATGCAGCGCTTTTCCTCAAACGAGGGACCGCCCCGATCACCAATGCGACGATTATGATGACTCCCTTCATAAATTCCTGATAAAAGGAAGTGATATTCGCAAAATAAATGATATTGATTAGAAGACCCAGAATTACGCCCCCCATTACGGCGCCTTTAATATTTCCTTTGCCGCCGGAAAAAGAGATGCCTCCTATCACAGCAGCCGCCACGGAATTCATTGTGTAAGCAGTTCCACTTCTTGCATCCCCCGTCGCAGTTTGCGCAACAACGCATATAGCGGCGAACGCTACAAAAACCCCGCTTAACAGGAAGGTACGTATCTTTACAGATATAACGTGTATTCCACTTGCCCAGGCTGACTTGAGATTCCCTCCTACAGCATACATATGCTTTGAGAATTGAGTCTTCGTCACAATATAATATATGCCCAATGTAATCAGCAGAAGCACTACAGGTATAGGGAGAAATCCGCCGAGCATCATCCTGTATGTCTCGGAAATCACATTATGGATGTATCCTCCCGGTGTAGGCATAACGAGCAATGCTATGCCGAACCATATGGTGGAAGTTGCAAACGTGATGATAAGGGGTGGTGGATTGAAATAACTTATGAAAAAACCGTTGAAGAATGAAATGCCCAAAGCGACTCCAAAACCACAGACAATTGTCAATGCAATGCTCAGATATGAATTTTTCATGATTGAAGCCATTATTACCGTGATGAGCGAAATAGACGTTCCCAATGAAAGATCAACTGCGCCGACTAGAATCAGAATAGCTTGTGCTACACTAACGAGAATGAGAGGTGTGAAGGTAAGAGAATTGAGATAGAAAACACGAAACGAGAAAAAATTTGGCTGTAAAACCGCATTTACCATGACCAGGACAATCAACATTATCAGGCTCGGGAACGAAGGATTTTGTGTTACGTTTTTAATGAGTAATGTATTTTTCTTCATCACACTCTCCGTTCAAGGCTTTTCTGTCTTGGTTTCATTCTTATTCTGGTTTATATTCAGAGATGAAGTTATGATCCTGTCTTCGCAAATCTCATCTTCGCATATTTCATCTATGATTCTACCTTCGAACATAATTAAGATCCTATCGCAATGCAAAATAAGTTCCTCATTGTCACTCGCATAGAGTATTACAGATGTTCCACAACGTGCCATTTCAGTTATAATTCGATAAATATTATTTCTTGTTCCAACGTCGACTCCTTTTGTAGGATCGTTCAGAAGCAGAATGTGCGGCGAAAGCATGAGCCATTTCCCTATCACGACTTTCTGCTGATTTCCACCACTCAGATGCGAAACGATCAAGGTTCTGTCAGGAGGTACCAAAGATATGGCTACGATCGAGGCTTCCGCTTGCTTCCTGAATTCATCCATCGGAAGGAATATAGTTCCTTTATACATCGCCAGTTTCGGATAAATGAGATTCGCAAATATGCTATGCTCCGGGAACAGCCCTTCTTTCTGCCTATCTCCCGGAATAAGGACCATACCTTCCTTAACAGCATGCCGAGCGCATTTCATATTCACACGCTTCCCTCGGATCTTAATGGTCCCTGTTGATTTCCGTAGAAAACCAGACAATAAAAGCAGTAATTCTTCCTGCCCCTGCCCCTGTAATCCTCCTATTCCAAGTATTTCTCCGGTGCGTACGGTAAAATTGATATCGAACAGAATATCTTTATACGATACATGCTCAAGTTCAAGCGCATACGATCTTTCTAATAAAGAACGTTCTAATGCTCGTTGTTCGACGTTCGGCTTACACGCTCCGACGAAAGCCTGTCCCGTGATAAGAGGAACAATCAGCCTTTCATCCCGTTCTTGTACCGCAAAATCAAGCTCGCCTACGGTTTCTCCATTTCTGAAAGCGACAAGACGGTCGCAGATGGAAGTGATTTCCCATATCCTGTGAGATATGAAAATAACCGATACTCCAAGCTTTTTCAGGGCTTTTATTGTATCGAAAAGAATTCTAACCTGATTGAAATCGAGCGAAGCTGTCGGTTCATCTAAAATGAGTATTTCAGGATTTTTCACCAATGCTTTGGCGATTTCGACAAGTTGTTTCTCATCTGGAGAAATGTTTGAAACTTTTTCATAAACGGAGAATGTTGCACCGATCTTCGCCATGGCGTTCGTTGCCCGTTCGATCGCACAACGTTTATCGAGAAAGCCGAGTCTTCCGCATAATTCTTTTCCAAGATTGATGTTCTCCCATATAGTCATTTCAGGGATTAAGCTGAAATTCTGATGTACCATCGCAATTCTGAAAGCATCCGCATCCATATGGGATTTAAGATTTATTGGTGTGCCACAAAGCATCAACTCCCCATCATCTGGAATCAGCAGACCACTCAAAATTCGTGCGAATGTAGTCTTCCCCGAACCATTTGCACCCACCAGACCGCAGATCTCTCCTTTGTTGAGACTGAAATTGGCGTCCGCCAAAGCGACAACTCCATCAAAGGATTTCCTTATATGTTTTGCTTCAAGGGTTTTCATAATTCGGCCCTATCGATTTTTACTGCTTTTACTACATGCATTGATAGAAAAATGGCAGCGATAGAAATCGTTGCCATTTTTCTGAAAAAAACATCATTATTGGAACAATGCGTCGATCTGCTCCTGGCTGTACCAGGTATTCACGTAGTAAGAATCCGCCCAGTCCTTGTACTGATCATAGACTTTATCTATCGTATTGTTATCTACGAAAAGTACGGGTTTCGTATTGAGAATATGCCCATCTTTCAAAAGTTCGGGTTTCAATTTTTTGCCCTGGAGAAGTCTCAATCCGATCCCTAATGATGTACATACCGCACCGGGTGAATTCTCTATGCCATACGTTACGAAACCCGTCTCATCTTTCAGTTTCTTCCAGAATTTTATGAAAGCAACCTGTGTCTCTCCTGTCACGATCGGTACTTTCTTACCTGCGGCCTGAAATGCTCTTATGCAACCGAGCGCCATTCCATCCTGCGTCAGCACACCATCGATCTGCGGGAACGAAGCGAGAATGTCCGTCATCTTCTGCTGAGCCGCAGCCTGATCCCAGTTTCCATTCGCCTTTGCAAGAACTTTCACATTTGGATATTTTGCCAATACCTGTTCGGCAGCCTTATCCCTTTGTATATTCCCCGGTTGATCAGCAATACCGCTTATATACACGATGTTTCCTTTCCCGCCCAACTGTTTGCATAACCACTCGGTTAGCGGTCCCTGCCACTCAGCTTGATCCATAAATACATTCAAAACCTTGGGATTATCGACTGCCATATCATAGACGATAACTGTGACACCTGCCTTCTGCGCCTCATCGATGACAGGATTCAAAGCGGTTGCAGAGTTCGGGTTGATGAGAAGAAGATTCACGCCGCTCGCGATGAGATTCCTAATCTGGGCTATCTGCGTGTTCACATCCTCGCCAGCATTCTGAATAATGAGTTTGGAAACCCACCCTTTCTCTTTATAGAATTCAAACTCTTTCTGAAGACTTTCAATCATCTGCACACGCCAGCTATGCGTGAAAGGGCCATTGCTCAAGCCGACTATTGCACCCTTGCTCTTAGCTGCCGTATCGGTCTGTCCTCCTGCGAACACCGTTACAGTGAACACAAAGGAAAGTAACATGACCGCCATCATAAGAAACAACCATTTCCGTTTCATACAATTCCTCCTCTTTGATTTTATCGCCATGCTTAACAAATCACGGCGATTCTTTCCCTATCATTCCTCGAGGCTTCGCCTCTTGATAGCTCAAATTCGCACAATATATGATTGACATTAATCTATTTATGTTTTATTTTAAACTCAACATGTTATACTGTCAACAAAAATATACTGAAGAACTTTATGCGTAACAGTAACAGCTTCCAAGAAAAACCACATACATTGTATGCTGCTCAGTCGGAGAAGATCGAACCATGGGTCGAAAATTTCGATTCGATATCCTAGGCATCGGCACAGTAGCGGTCGACGATTTTCTCCATGTTGCGCATTACCCGGAGCCGGACCAAAAGGCTCGTGTCACCTCGAAAAGTCGGAAATTCGGCGGCCTGGTCGGCACTGCGCTCGCGAGCGCTGCTGTGGCAGGAGCGTCTTGCGCGTTCGGCGGAGCATTGGGAGGCGACGAACTTTCCGATGCGCTACGTTCGACATTCGCGGAGCTCCGCATAGATTACAGCCTCGCCATAACCCATGCAGACGGCTGCCCGACGCATAGTGTGATCATAGTAGACGACAGCAGGCATACCCGGAATATCTTCTACTATCAACAGAGGGAGTTTTCCATGTACGAGGAATTCGATCCTTCGGTCATAACAGGGACAAGGCTCCTGCTCATAGACCAGTCTGCACGTAAAGCCGCAGAACCAGCTTCCAAGCTCGGCATACCGGTCATAGCGGACATGGAATGGCCGGATAGGGATGATGTAGATGCATTCATGGCTTGCGTGGATCACCTCATCCTCCCGGTTTCGGTCGGGTGCGCGATCGTAGGGACAGACGATCCGAAATCCGTTCTGCGCGATTTGCAGAAACGAAAAGAACGAGCGTGCACAGCGGTCACCTGCGGAGAAAAAGGCTGTTATTACATTTCCTCGCATACCGGAGAGGTAGTTTTCTTCCAGAAAGCGTTCCCGATATCTCCCATCGAAACGAACGGCTGCGGAGACGTGTTTCATGGAGCGTACGCAGCATCCCTAGCCAAGGGAAACGATGTGCCTTTCAGCATACGCTTCGCATCCGCTGCAGCTGCGATATACGCATCGAGGCCGAGCGGATGGGAATATCTTCCCGATTACGCGGACATACGTTCGCTCTGCGCATCGCAGGAAAACATGCCTGAACCATGCAGGGAATGAAAAGGGGGGGTGCCATGAAAACCGTATACGGATGCGGGGGAGAGCTGCGCGCTTCAAACGCGCATCCTTACTTAGGCAAAACCGATATCCTGGATCGTAAGAAGAAAAAAGAAATCATCCGAGCCTTGAACAAAGGCAGAGAAAACTCCAAGCGTGATCCATTGATGGTCGCCTATTATTACGAGGTAAGAAACGACAAGGAGCCGGGGGTCGGACTTGCGAATGCGGCAAAGATGATTCTCGAACACGGTACCTTGAAACCATGGCAATACGAAGGCGACCCCGTACACAAAAAGCCGGAAACATACGACGAATACATGAGCTGGGCGGAAGATATACAGCTTTTCGGGTACAATGGAGCGGAACAGATCGAAAGCGGCCTAATAAAGATCGCCTATCCTTCGTTCTTTTTCTCGAAGCGTACGGATAAACGGTTCCCGTTTGCTCAGATGATGATGGCCATTGCGAGCGAACCCTGCTCTGCGTTCTCGTTCTATCAGAGTGCGAAGCTCGTGGATATAGAGTATCCCGAAGCGCTGCGGAAACTGTTTCCAGGACAGAGGTGGCCACACCGCAGAGTGCGCGAATACCTCGGTCTCGGTTCCGAAGATCCCATCATAGGCACGATCGTGAAACCGAAAACCGGCCTCACCCCCGAGCTTTTTTCCGCATGCGTGCGGGATGCGGCGCTCGCAGGAGCCAGCTTCACGAAAGCAGACGAGAATATGCACCTTCCACTCAAGGATGTGGCGAAGTACGTCAAACGCGTGACCAAGGATCTCGCAACTGCAGGCTTCGATCTCGGCAGAGGCAAGAAAGCGAACGGCAAACGGTTCATATTCGCCCCCCATATCACCACAGATCCGGAGCTCATGCCTTCGTACGCAGAAGCTGCGCTCGAAGCAGGAGCGAACGCGCTCATGTTCTCTCCCTACTACGGAGGCGGATTTCAGCTGATGGCCGAATTGATACGAACGTACGATGTCCCTATATATGCGCATACAGCAGGCATGAACATACATACGGGAAGCCGTTTTTGGGGAATCGATCCGCGCATTATGTATGTGCTCAACGCGCATTTCGGGGCCGCATTCATGCAGATACCTGCAGTAAACGGATACCTCAAACCGGACGATACCGAGAAACCGACCATCCTCGAGGCTTTGCGGCGCAACGGACTCGAAGGGGACACAGGCATGACCCTCGCCATAGCGGGGGGAGTCGGTCCGAAGAATATCGGTATCAATCTGAAGCAGTTGGGCGAACAGGGGAGAATGCTGCTCGCAGGTACTTCCGTGTACAGCCACCCGGACGGCCCGCGCGAAGGAGTGAAGGCGCTCATTCTCGCGTACCGCGCATACAAAGACGAGGGTATAACAAATACCGAAGAACTGAAGGCCTATGCAGACAAACTGAAGGACAGGGGAAAGGCTCTGTCCCGGGCGCTGCTCTGAAATGCCGAAGGGAATGCGCATACCATGACCAACAGAGAACGGGTGATCGAATCCCTCGCGCACAGAAAACCGGACAAGGTTCCGTATCACATATCCTTCACATCCGAAGCCCGAAGAAAAACAGCGGCCTATCTCGAAGACGACCGCTTCGAGGAGAACATCGGCAATGCGTTCGCAGTCATGTCTCTGCGGAGAAAAGTGGGATACAGGGAACTGCGACCTTGCCTGTGGCAGGACGAGTTCGGCGTGATCTACGATCAGACCCACGATAAAGATATCGGGGTCGTGGCGAACCGTGTCGTATCCGCGGAAAATGCGGATGCATATCCCTTTCCCGATCCTGACAACCCGGAACGGTATGCGGGTGTGGACGAGCTCATCACTTCCCATCCGGACAGGTATGTCATCATCAACCACGGATTCAGCCTTTTCGAGCGCGCATGGGCGCTTGCAGGCATGGAAGAGGTATTTATCGCCATGTTCGAAAACTCTGGATTCGTCGATACGCTTTTTGACCGGATCCTTGCGTACAACCTCAGGCTCATCGAAAACTTCTGTTCGTTCGGCATAGATGCCATGATGTTCGGAGATGACTGGGGAGCGCAGAACGGCCTGATCATGGGCCCTGCGCTCTGGCGGAAGTTCATCAAACCAAGAATCAAGACCATGTACGAGGCGGTGAAGGCGAAGGGTAAACAGGTATTCATCCATTCATGCGGCGATATAACGGAAATCATCCCAGACATCATAGAGCTCGGAGTGGATGTGCTGAACCCCTTTCAACCTGAAACGTTGGATGTATATGCGCTCAAACGCCGATATGGAAGACAGATAACGTTTTATGGAGGCATAAGCACGCAGAAAACCCTGCCCTTCGGTTCGCCGCACGACGTTGAAGAAGAAGTACGCAGCCTTCTCACCCATCTCGGGAGGGACGGAGGATTCATAGCATCCCCTGCGCATGCAGTTCCAGCTGACGCAAAACCGGAAAACATCGTACGAATGATTCGCATTCTCAACGAACAGGAGTATATGTAATAGTATTAACTATTTTGTTATAAGTAAATCAAATTATGTTCGATTTTAGCTATTATTGTCTTGACAAGCAGGAATCTTCACACATACAATGGTCTCAGTAAAAAAACTGTCACCGGGAGAGATGCTGTGGACCGAACCCATATACAAACAGGCATAGAAGCATACATGGACAGGCTCTGCGATACGTTGAGAAATTTGGACAAAGCGCCGATTTCCCGCATGGTGGAGGCGCTCTTCGAAGCCCAGCGCACAGGAAAACGGATTTTCACTATGGGAAACGGAGGCCACGCGAATACGGCAGCGCATATGATCAACGATCTTGCGAAACATACGGTGAGTTCCGACTCGAAGGATTCTGTCGTCACTGAGGCGCGTTTCAAAACCATGTGTCTGAACGATTCGATATCCTTCATCACAGGGCTCGGCAACGATATGGGCTACGAACACGTATTCA
>CAZWAS010000136.1:0-4271 GCA_964631915.1 uncultured Spirochaetales bacterium
ATACAGTCAGTAGTAGCACAGGGCATTGCATGAAGAAAAAAACAAGTCCCAATATCATTGACGTAGCGAAAAAAGCGGGGGTTTCACCTGCCACAGTGTCGCGGGTGCTCAGCAATAAGGAAATAGTCAGATCCGCCACTGCCGAGAAAGTGATGGCAGCAGTGGATGAGCTCCACTACGAACCAGAGTCTCCGCAGAGTCGCAGACAGCGGCGAAGCCTTATTATAGCAGTCATCATCCCTGAGCTCACGGACCAGTTTTTCACCATATTGGTGAAAGGCATAGAAGCCGAGGCTTGGCTTCATAATTACAGCATCCTCCTCTATTCAACTGACAATTCTCCTACCCGGCAGCAGGAGGTGATCGAATCCGCAATACTGAAGGATATAGATGGGCTCATCATAGTGCCCTCGGACAACAATCTCGACGTGACGAACATTCTGGATAAGGAGAATCTTCACTATATTTTTCTGGATCGTACCATCCCCAAAAAGGATATCAGCTACGTCGTCTCCGACGATGAGGAAGGCTCATACCAAGCATCGAAGTACTTGCTGGATCTGGGCCACAGAAACATCCTCTATATCGGGGGAGAGACGGGGCTCAGCACGGAAAAGAACCGGCTCAAAGGTTTTAAACGGGCCCTTGTGGACCAGGGTGTTCCTGTGGATCCCCGCCTCATCCGGGAGTGCTCTTTCCATTTTGAAGAAGCCTTTCTGGAAACTACGAAAATTTTGGAAGAGGATATCCATTTCAGCGCCATCTTTGCTGCGAACGACCTCATCGCCTTCGGAGCCAAGGCTGCGGTGGAAAAAAAAGGAAAACGCATTCCAGAGGACATTTCCCTCGTGGGATACGGCGATATACCTGCGTCCAAATATCTATCCCTGACTACTGTATCCTCCCCTGCCTTTGAGATGGGTAGAAGCGCCTTTCTGCTCTTGCTCGATTACATCCATCACCGCCTGGACACGCCGAAACAGATAGTGTTACGCCCCAGCGTCGTGTTCCGTTCCACGTGCATGCGTTATGCGGCCGATTGATTCAGAACGAAGAGAAGCGGTTGAACCGTGGAGTTCGCCTCAGCGAGAGGCTGCAGCAGGTGTTTCTGGATCAGCGACAGCATTATCGCTCGCATTATTGCCATAAATACAAAGCTACACTATTATACCTTCATAGAAACGTTTCACTGAATGACGTTGGTTTCATCATGTATCAATGCAGTTTTAGGAATTACATATGGCGACGATTAAAGATGTGGCAGAGCTGGCCGGCGTGGCAACGAGCACGGTCTCCTATGTCTTAAATAATAACAAACCTCTCAAGGCTGAAACCCGAGAAAAGGTGTTTGCAGCTATCGAGCAGCTCGGATACCGGCCGAATCTCATTGCTCGAAGCCTCAAAACCCGTAAAACCGCCACCATCGGCATCATCGTACCAGACCTAGCAAACGCCTTCTTCATAGAGATAATCAGAGGCATAGAGGACATTTCCGAACAGCATGGCCACAGCGTGATTCTCTGTAATACCTACGAAAATGCGCGCAAAGAGGAAAATTACCTCAAGACACTTCTCACGAGGGATATCGACGGCCTCATATTCGTGGGTACCGGAAAAAATCCTAAAATTCTGTCTGACATAAAGGAAGTGCCGATCGTGGTCGTAGACCGACGCTTGGGCGATGCGTTTCCGTCGGTCATGGTGGACAATGAAAAAGGCGGTCATCTCGCTGTTTCCCACCTGTTAAGCAGGAAGCGGGCGGAAGTTTTGCTGCTTACAGGCCCCTTGTCCATCAACACATACTTCGAACGCATGAACGGTTACCTTAGAGCCTTAAAAGAAGCGGGCATGACCAGAAACGATCTGCTCATACGAGAATGCACAGTCAGTTACGACGGAGGACAAAAAGCCATGGAATCTGTTCTTGCCGAAAAACTTTCCTTCGGCTCTATCTTTGCGGCAAACGACCTCATAGCTCTAGGTGCATTCAACATCCTGATGAAGCAACACATTCTCCTCCCGGGCGATATGTCTCTCATCGGCTTCGACGATATCCCCACTGCCCATATCATAACACCTGGGCTTTCCACCATCCGCCAGCCGACATACGAGATCGGCGCAAAAGCTGCGAACATCCTGTTCGCCCACATCGCAGATAGAAGCAAAAAAATAGAACACATCGTCATGGAGCCGGAATTAGTGGTCAGAGAAACGACCTGAGGCACAATTCGACAATGGCTGATCGGCGGGCTGGGATGTCATCGCTGCAAGGAAACAATTCCGCCGGCACGTGAAACACCCTTCTCTGTATGAACCTGCTGAACAGGGAGTTTTACGCAGAGCAGGCTGGACAGAAATGGGTGTCTGACATCATATCTCTGCGTACTCCAGACGGATAGGTATACCTGATGGTGATACTCGACCTGTTCGAGCGGAAGATCATCGACTGAGTGTTCAGCGATGACCTCGGAATCTCCCATACGGTCATCCCCGCCCCTGCATGACATTCGCCAACCGTACGGCGGAAAAAAGGCTCCTGTTTCCTTCGCACCTGGGTATCCAGTGTTGCTCAAAAGCCTTTCGGGATTTCTTGCGCGAGCTTTCTTCTGTGATGTTTCCCATGGTTCAAAAAATGATTTTCCCCTTGCGATTACACCATATAAGGTGTAATATATACTCATATGTGGGAAGAAACTGTTGAAGATTCTGGAACAATAGGGGTGGGAGCTGGTACGGGTGAAGGGATCCGCATCATATTCTCAGAAAGCGTTCTGAATCTATTATCCTTACCGTTCATGGAAATGCCGATTCGAAAGCCGGTATTCTTAACCCTATCCTGAAAAAGGCAGCGCTGAAATGAAAATCATCATACCATGCAAGATCACCTTTTCGAAAACGGATAAGTGCTGGTACGTTGAGGCACCCGGCGTATACTCTGGACTCGTAACCTATGGGGAGACGCTGGAACACGCCAAGGAAATGGCGTCGGAAGCTCTTACGGGGGTGCTGGAGTCGTTTCTTGACCGTGGTCAACCGATCGAAATTCCGCCTATGCCTAAAGGTCGCGATTGGTATGGTATTGAGCCGGCATCCGAAGTATCGTTTGCTATCTGGCTGCGAAAAAAGCGCAAGGAATCGGGGATGACACTCACGGAGATAGCGGATAAACTTGGAGTGAAGTACCAAGTTTATCAGAAACTGGAAAATCCTGAAACCGCAAATCCTACACTGAAGACGCTGAAAAAACTCGAAAAGGTATTTGGGGAAACAATCGTAACGGTATAAACAGATATTGTGCCACGTAAGCGCCTATTCTCTCCCCTCTGGGTAGCGTTTGTTTCTTAGCGAGCTAGTACTTTCCGTGGCTGGCTTTTTGCTAACGTTTCTTCAGAAAGCAAACCTCACATATCTTGTCGCCTTTTGCGATAGTCTTTCCAAGCTCGAAATCGAAAGTATCGAAGGATGCTGCGATCTGCCGATCTCCGTCCATAGCGATATCGCAATACAGTTCGATGTCCGCGTCGGAGAAGCCCAGTTTTTGCCAGGCGCTTACGAGCGGGCAGTAGTGGAAATGAACGAGGAATTTCTTTTCTGAGCGTTCAAGGATTTCCATGTCGAAGGTTTTGAGCGTCACTTCATTGGCGAACACATCTGCGAACGCCAGCAGGTCCTCGGGTTTTTTCATGTTCTTCTTGTATACATTGACTCCATGGAAAGAGCCGCAGCGGCCGACAGCTTTGCGCGCGACCGAAACAAGGTCGATGCCCGCCTTCTTCGCTTCGTCCATGAAAAGTCCCATCCATGTGGCGCGGTGCTCGATCGCCTTCCTGTTGATGTTAACCTTCTCGTTGTCCGTGGTCAAAGGGACGTTGACGATCTGCGACATGATCCAAACCTCCTTCTCGTTTCGCGACGTTGCCATCAATGGCATGTATCATCGGTCGATGCAGCCACTATCGTTCCGATTGAAGAATCTGTCAATAGGGATAGAAAAACAGGGACAGGCGCGCATTACGTAGTATAATACGTTCGTATGAGCTCTAAGAAATCCTCCAGTGAAAGGCCGAGCCCTTTATAATAAGCGATGTCCTTCTTCAGTTTGTCGACTACCAGAGCGTCTCGCTTGCTGTCCAGCTCGTTCGGGCAGAGCTGCGCCACAAAGCAGCCCCGGCCCACCATGGATGTGATGAAACCGGCGCGCTCCAGTTCCTCCCAGGCTTTTTTGACGGGAATCACGCTGATTCTGAGCTCTTTGGCCACGGTTCGGATGG
>CAZWAS010000136.1:4298-10248 GCA_964631915.1 uncultured Spirochaetales bacterium
GTAATCCGGCGGCAATTCCCCTTTGATGATCTGAGAAGATATCTGTTCGAAGAGCTGCTGGTAGATCGGTTTGCCCGATGTGTTGGAAAGGACGATTTTCATTGTCTACAGGTCGACCTTATCGAAGTTTTTCGCCGCTTTTTTGTATGCCAGCCATGTGAGAGTGAAGAAGATTCCGATCCCCACGACCAACACAATCAGCTGACTGCTGAGATGGCCGGTACCGAAGGCATTCACCGTGGTATGAAGGGCAGGCACGGTATGGACTGCGGCTTCAACTGCGCCGGCGAACGCTATCGCAGCCAGAGTTCCGAGAAGCAAGGGAACGCCGACTTTATATGCGGTTTTGTAGAAGCCCGGAAGCAGGATGATATTGAAGACGGCGTACATGATGAGAACGCAGCCGAAAAACGCGATATTCGGATTCATGCCGGCCTGGTTGCCGTGCGGATTGATGAAAAGAGTATTGAGCACTGCGAACGGGACAGCCAAAACGATTTGAATGAGTTCGAACACGGCTACTGAGTAAACACGCGCTTTCACCGTATCGGCTTTCCTGACCGGCAGACATGTTGTGAAAAAGATATCCTGATTGGACCGACCCATGATGAAGATGTTCATAAAAGCGATAAAGATATACCCGAAGGCAATGAAGTATGGCCAACTGGGTATCAACAACAGCACACCGAAGAACACGAACACAAACATCGACGGATGAATCGCCAGTCGGAACTCTTTATATAAAAGGTCTCTCATACCCTATGCTCCTTTTCAAAGAAGATCATGATAGATTCAATGTCGGCGGGTGCGACCTCCAGGCCATGGCCTCCGGCCAACTCCGCAGTCCTTATGAGCCCGCTGAACCCGAATGCGTTTTCCTTGTAGCCGATGAGCAGGCCGCGCAGTTCGTCAGTCAGCTGCCCGCGCGTACCCTTGACGAGCCTGTATGTGTCGATAAATTCGTCTTTTTCGGCGCTGGCAACGAGTTCGCCGTTTTTGATATATGTGATGTAGTCGGCGCATTTCTCCAGGTCGGAGGTGATCTGGGTGGAAAACAGGATGCTTCGGTCGCCGTCTTCTATGAGCTCCTGAAACAGCTCCAATATCTCGTCCCGGGAGACCGGGTCCAAACCGCTCGTCGGCTCGTCGAGAATCAGGAGCTTGGCATTGTGGGACAAGGCCAACGCAAGGGCAAACTTAACCTGCATGCCTGTGGAGAGCTCCTCAATTTTTTTTTCGGGGTCGAGGTTGAATTTCCTGAGATAGGCGTCAAAAAGCGTATCGTTCCATTCGTCATAGAAGCGTTTGACAACTTTGGCAATGATCTTCACCCGCTGTTTGGCGCCCCCGTTCATGAAGCCGACCTTCTGCTTGAGCGCCAGCTCATGGTGCCTGAACTCTTTGCCCAGAACCTTAACACTTCCGCTGTCGGCACGCACCAGGTTGAACATGGACTTAAGTGTTGTCGTCTTGCCAGCACCGTTTCGACCTATAAACCCCATGATATAACCGGGTTCAAGAGAAAACGAGATATTTTTCAGCTCGAATTTTTCGTATCTTTTACACAGTTCCACAACGGACAAGATATCCACAGCAATTCCTCCCATATTGTGTACATTGAGTATACACAATGTATCGCTAAGTTGCTCTTTTGTCAAGACTTTGCTGCAGTGGGCAGTATGCCCAACCCTATCAGTGTGGTTCGCTGCGCGCCATAAAAATATCTTCCCGTGTTGTTCCGTATGATGTTGCCATGTTTGTGTGAAATGGTATTCCCCTTTCAAGGCACCGCTGTCAAAACAGACAGACATGCAAATTCTTTTGTTTTCTTATCACGGTTACTTGACATAATTATTTTTTTCACGCTTCCATCAAGCACTTTGATATTCAGATTTCGGTCAATAAAGTATCTTTGATTCCCTCTGTGCTCCTTGCAGCCCATAGAGCATATTAGACAAGCACCGAAATCGGCAACTCTGTGCGTCGGTGATGTGGTTGAAATTGAAATCGAGAACATCGGCGTCTTACGGCATTTATCCACAAAGAAAAAGGCCACAAAAAAGGGGCTGCCCGATTCCGGGACAGCCCCTTTTTTAGGAAGGTCTCTGCGATCAGCAATCTCTCATCGGGCGCTCTTCAGCGCTTCCACTGCAAGCCCTAGTGCTGTTGCATGTATGGTTGCACCGGATATCGCGTCCGTCGTTCCGTCATTTTTCACAGGTATTTTTGCAGGATCCTGAACCTTCACAATCGCATCCTGAACCCTTGCGGCCTGAATATCCCATTCGCCCTGTTTCGCTGCTTTGCCCATTCCGTAGCGGCCTTCCCGGGCCTCAATGAGTTTGGACTTGAGTTTGGCGTCCTTATTCGTACTGTTCCACAACACATCCACAATAGTCCCGTTTACTACTGTCACCAAAACCGAATCTTTCCACCCTGTCTTAGCATCGAAATCCGCTTGCTGAGCAAAATACCACCCGTCTCTTTTGTACATGCCTTTCGCCACAGGAGCAGAAGAAAGCGCTTTATTCACTAACGCGAAAAAGCCTTGCACATGGAGGGACGCTCCACTTATCGCATCCGTCGTTCCGTCCGCTTTGTACAAGTTGAAAGCGGGATTCTGCGTCTTTATCAAATACGCTTCCACATTGGCTGCCTGTGCATCCCATTCCAGCCCGATCTTCGATGCTTTTTTCATGCCATAACCGCCTGCAGCAGCTACTGTTTTCTTGTCCGCCACACCCGAATTGGAAACCCCGTTCCACACCACCTTGGTGATTTTTCCCCCAGCTACCTGCACCACTACCTGCTCTTTCCACCCTGTTTCCGGTGCGAAATCGGCATCCTGTGCAAAATATACGCCGTCCTTAGCTTTGATCTGGCCGAAAACGGCTCCGGATAGAACGATCGCCAACACAACACCAATTATTACCATACGCTTCATGATTTTCGTTTCCTCCTGAAATAGAAATACCTTACTAAATATATCATAATTTACCTGTTTTGCTGATAAGTATCAAGAAAAAAAATGAAGGGTTCTCTCTGAAGTACCTCTCAGTGGGACAGTAGAGGAATTTTCGGTAAATCGTTGGTTATCGGCTTTTATATTCACAGGTTCGACACATGGTTTTTCCATATCGGAATCGAGAAACCGGAAGCCATATTTCGCATTTCGAGCATTTGCGTTCGTTACCGTGAGGATCCACACTGTTATTGAGATAATAAAAACTTTTTCGCACTTTCTGGAGCTTACGAAACGAAATATTTCCGGTCTTAATCCAGTAGTGGACGGTCGATTTGTTCGTCTGAAACATGCGTGCGAGGGCTGAAAGGCCCATGTTATAGGTGCTTCCTATCCACTCGAGCATATGTTGTATAGAAGGATCCTCCGGCAAATCAACGGCTTTCATAGTTCCTCCTGTAATTCTAATATCGGTACTGGATGTCATAAACTACAAGCCGTCATTCCCATTCGATGGTTGCAGGCGGTTTGCTCGATATGTCGTAGACTACCCTGCCGACATGTTTCACGCTGTTCGTTATAAGCGATGAAATTTCAAGAAGGTCATTCATATGGAAGCAATATGCGTCGGCCGTCATGCCATCCTTGGAAGTGACAGCGCGTAAGGATAATACATACCCATAGGCTCTGACATCGCCTGCAACTCCTACGGATTTTACAGGAAGCAGGACGCAGAAAGCCTGCCAGATCGCATCGTACAACCCCCGTTTCTTCAGCTCAGAAATGAACAGAGCGTCGGCCTCGCGCAGAATATCGCATTTCTCTTCCGTCACTTCGCCCAGTATCCGCACGGCAAGCCCGGGGCCGGGAAAAGGATGGCGGTTCACGATACTTTCGTGTATTCCGAGTTTCAGTCCTAAAGCGCGTACTTCATCTTTGTACAGCCGGTCGAGCGGTTCGACTATCAGTCCCGAAGCCCGTTTCCGCTCGACGAGAGGAGAGCGCACATTGTGGTGCGACTTGATAACATGGGCTTTTGTGCCGACCCCTTTTCCGGATTCGATGAGATCGGTATAGAGCGTTCCCTGAGCGAGAAAAGCGTTCTGGACTCTTCGCTTTCTGATCTCTTCCTCCTGAACAGTTATAAACAAATCGCCGATTATCTTTCTCTTCTTTTCGGGATCTTCGATGCCCTTGAGCGCTGCAAGAAATCGCTTTCGTGCATCGACGAAGTACAGATGCCTGGCGCCGAGTTCTTTCAAATTGCTTTCGACTTCTTCGGATTCCCCTTTCCTCATGAGCCCGGTATTGATATACATGAGATGCACCTGTTCAGGATCGAGAGTTCGGAGCAGAAGCCCACCGGCCACCGTGGAATCCACTCCGCCGGAAATGAGCAGAAGCACTTTTTCCTTCCCGATTTTCTTTCTAATTGTATCCGCACTCTGTTCTAGAAAGAGATCCATGCTCCATTCTTTTTTTGCTCCACAAATGCCGCAGGCAAAGTTTTCAAGAATCGTAATTCCGTATTCGCAGTGCGTAACTTCGGGATGGAACTGAATACCGTATAACTTTCTCGTGGTATGCGCGAGTGCAGCAGGGAAGCCGTTCTCGGATTCAGCAATGACAGAAAACCCGGCAGCAGGTTCCTTAATGCTGTCCCCATGGCTCATCCACGACACAAACCCATCCCTGACACCTTGAAACAACGGATCCTGTTTTTTAAAGTGCAACTTCGCCCTGCCGAATTCCGTTGTGCCCAGGTGTTCAACAACGCCCCCCATGTCTTTGGTTATACGCTGCAATCCGTAACATATTCCGAGCACAGGCAGATTCGAAACATAGAGGCGCGGATCAGGAGCCGGTGCTCCATCTTGATACACGGACCACGGAGAGCCCGATAGAATGATTCCTTTCACATGCTCAAGGGCTGAATCCGTCAGTTCCGCATCTCCGGCTATTATTTCCGAATACACCCCGATCTCGCGGATTCTTCTTCCTATAAGCTGCGTGGTTTGACTGCCGAAATCAAGAATTAGGATTTTATCCATATATCTTTTCGCAATATTGTCTGTTTCCGCTCATAGCCGACCGATACGATATCGATCGATGTTCCGGTGTATTCTTCTATGAATTCGATATAGTCTTTTGCGTCTTTCGGAAGGTCTTCATAGGTCCTGCACGCCGATATGGGTATCCCCCACCCTTTGAACGATTTTAGAACCGGTTTTGCCCGTTCGAGTCTGGAAATCTGCGCAGGAAAACTCTCCACCTGTTTTCCGTCTATCTCATATGCAACGCAGGCTTTTATCTCGGGAAACGTGTCGTACACATCAAGGTGCGTGAGTACGAGCGAATCTATGGAGTTCGACAGGCATGCATAGCGGAGCGCAACAAGGTCGAGATAACCGCATCTGCGGGGTCTCCCTGTAGTCACCCCGTATTCCCTGCCGATTTCCCGTATCCTATCTCCCAGATTCCCGTCCGTGTCCTGCTTGAATTCTGTGGGGAAAGGTCCGTTCCCCACTCGGGTGGAATACGCTTTGAATACCCCAAATATTCTATCCAGCCTTCGCGGTCCTATGCCTCCTCCGATCGCCGCTCCTGCTGCGCAGGAAATTCCCGAAGACACATACGGATAGGTTCCCATGTCGAGATCGAGCAGCGTGCCTTGCGCTCCCTCGAACAGGACATGATTCGCTTTCTGCTTCGATAGGAACTCAGTAACATCGATCACCATATCCGAAATGCGTTCTTTGTACTTGTTCAAGAACTCGCGATCCTCCGAAGGCAGATCAGCGAAAATACTCTCATCGTACATATCGGCGATGCGTATGCCGTACCTCTCGGCCTTCAATCCATACGTAATCCCGATACCCCTTCCTGTTGTGCCTAAGGGTTTCGGACGAGAGCGGTCTTTCTCTTTGTCCATTTCCTTGTATCGCGGAAGCACCACATGAGCCCGATCGGAGATGAACACTCTGCCTT
>CAZWAS010000137.1:0-4061 GCA_964631915.1 uncultured Spirochaetales bacterium
TAGGAATCGACGTGCTCGATCATGAGCACGCCAGAGATTGTCGATAGCGGAGTTGTACGATGGAGAATCAAAGAGACAGGGAAAACGGATCATCGGTAAAATCGATTCGGAATAAGATCATATACAACGAGCATTTCGGGCTTCTCGCAGCGCTCGTCGTCATAGTCGTCATTTTCAGCCTTCTTACCCCGTTTTTTTTCACGATCGACAATTGGGCGAACATAGGTATACAGACATGCATTTTTTTCATCATTTCCTGCGGTATGACCGTAGTCATCCTTACCAGAGGAATAGACCTCTCGGTCGCCGCAGTAGTGGCTCTGAGCAGCGTCATAGCAGCCAAAGCGATGATCTGGTTTGGAAACAGCATCATCATGGCGCTCGCGGCAGGGCTTCTCGTGGGCGTCGCAGTCGGAGCTGCCAATGGAGCGCTTGTCGTATTCGGATCCATCGAACCGTTTCTCGTAACGTTAGGAACTATGTCTATGGCACGTGGTGCGGCATTGTCTCTGGCCGGAGGATCTGTGGTTCCTGTTCGAAACGAACAGTTCGTATTTGTCTTCGCGGACGGAAATGTGGGTGGAATACCGCTTCTGATCGTATACTCCGTGCTTATTTTTGGCATCATCTATACCATGCTGCGAGCCACACGGCTCGGAAGGAATATCTATGCGACAGGAGGGAATCCCACTGCAGCGCTCCTGTCCGGAATCAATACGAGACGGATCAAACTATTCACGTATATGTTGAGCGGTTTCCTCGCAGGATTCAGCGGCCTTATAGCCACCGGAAGGCTTTCCGCAGGCCTGCCGAACTATGGTTCCGGCCTCGAGCTCGATGCCATCTCCGCCACAGTGCTCGGTGGTACGAGCTTTCTCGGCGGAAAAGGCACCGTTGTCGGAACGATCATCGGCGCACTTATCATAGCCATCATAGACAACGGGCTGACACTCCTCGGCGTCAACTTTTACAACCGGCTTATCGTGAAAGGGTGCATCATCATCGCTGCGATGTACTGGGATCATATCCGGCAGGTGAGTCTCCTGAAGCAAGTATGATGGGAGGGAATATGCAGTTCGATCATTTGTACAGACTCGATGAAAACCGAACCAAACGCGAAAGCAGTTGGGACAGGAGGGGAATGAACGCGGACTACATAGTCGTAGCACCCGGGGAAGAGAGAGTGCTTGCGAGTCTGAAAGGTCCCGCCAAAGTGAACCACCTGTACTGCATAGTCATCGATCCCACCATGCTCGTGTATCGGAAGATGGTGCTCTGCATGTATTGGGACGGAGAAAGCGAACCGAGCGTGGAGGTTCCTCTGGGGGATTTTTTTTGCGTGTCGCATTGCATGCCACGGTCGGTCAATTCCCTGCTCGTGACCGTGAATCCGGGAAACAAGGGATCGTTCTGTCCTCCGTCGTACGGACTCAACGCATATTTCCCTATGCCCTTTGCGGAACATGCGCTTATAACGCTCAGATACGATCAGCCTGCAGAAAGAAAGACATTTCCGCTCATGTTTTGGTATCACATCGACTATGAAGAAATCAAGCAGGGACCTGTTCCCGACGCGAGATTTCATGCGGGGTGGAACAGGGAACACACGACGAAAACTGATGCGGAGATCAGGAACGTGCATCTGTGGGACGGAGTGAATGTAACCGGCGCTGGCAACTACAAAATACTGGAAGCGAAAGGCAAAGGACAGCTTGTTGGTCTTCACCTCGAAATCGATAACGTGACCGGAGGATGGTACGGAGAAGGGGATGATATGATATTCATCGACGGGGACAGGTGGCCTCCCTCCATTCATGGCACGGGTACTGAAGAGGTCTTCGGAGGGGGAGCATGTCCTTCCATTGAGTATTCCGGACCCTATTCGGGATTTCATCTGATAGAGCATGAGAATTTTGCGGGGAAAAACGGTATGTATCGGTGGTACATAGCGGATCCGGTTAAGTTTTCGAATTCGCTGTTGGTCACGATAGAGCATGGGCATGCGAACAATTTCGAAAATGATTATGCGAGTGTTGCATACTGGTACCAGACCGAACCGCATTACCGAAGATCGCTACCTGCCGTGGAAAAAAGGCTGCCGAGGATTCCGGATATCGTCTTCGATATCGAGGAACGGATCGCGGATATCATTGCATTTCAGCCGGTTTTAAAAAAGGAATACGGGGAATCAGGGGCTTTCGGCATGGTTTGGAAAATCATCAATGAGGGAGTTCAGGCTATACACGAAAAGAGGTATGAGGATGCGCTTGGATTGTATACCCTGAATCTCGATCATCTAAAACGGTATGTCAGGTAGGAGCTTCTCCGTTTGGCAGGCAGAATCGACGGAAAGGAGGTGATAGAGCAGTATCAACATTCGAAATCATCATCGGAAAAAGGAGTAATCATATGTCAGAGAAAAAAGATTGCGGTGTTTCGAAAAGACTCATAGGACTGGTTATTGCAGTTGCGATGTTGTTCGTCGGCATATTCTCCGTTGCAGCGCAGCAGAAAACGATAGGGCTTGCCATGCACTTCCTGCAGGACGACTGGTCTTTGAGCATGAAGCGTGCGGTCGACGATACGGCGAAGAAACTCGGCTACAAAGTGATCATGACCGATGCGAACTTCGATCCTGCGCGCCAGCTCGAGCAGGTGGAAAGCCTTATACTTCGCAAGGTCGATGCATTGATCGTCATTGCGCTCAATACCGAGGAAATCCTTCCGGTTTTCGATAAGGCCATCAAAAAAGGAATAACCGTTGTAGGAAGCGGGCTCCCTACGGATATATTTTACGAAAAAAAATATATTTCGAATATTTGGACTGACAATATCATGATGGGAATCGTTTCCGGAAGGCAGATGGCGGACATGCTTCTCAGGAAAGGTAAAAAAGACGCAAAGATAGCCATAATCGATGCTACCTTCAACATGTATGCACTTACGCAGCGCGTCGATGCGTTCAAATTCATGACCGTTTCCCAGTTTCCCGGCATGAAAATCGTTGCGACGGAGAAAGCGGGTAACATCGAAGATGCGATGAAGATCACAGAAAATCTCCTCACCTCGTATCCGGACCTCGACGGCATATATGCGACATATTCTGCTGCCCTGATAGGAGCCGCGCGTGCGAAACAAGCCAGGAAAAAGGCGGATCTGGTGCTTACAGGCGTGGATGCGGATAAGGAAATCTGCAAATTCATCAAACTCGGCATTATCGATGGTTCCGGCGTGAACAACTCGTATCCCTTCGGAGTCAAATGCGTGGAAGTAGCGCATGACTATATGACAAAAAAAGTTATGTCTCTTGTTCCGTATTACGTTCCTGCACCGCTGCTCGACATCAATTCCGTGGACAAAATCTACAGCGAGCTATACGGCGAGCCGCTCAGCAAGTACATCGGTAAGTGATGTATGCGGGCCGTCCGGCAAGTCGCCGTGCGGCCTGAAAAGACAAGGCAAAATTCGATTTGCGTTTCGCAGGGGTTATCATGGGAAAAGTGGTACTATTGTCCAATGGCGATTTCAGGGATCCAGTGGGCGTTGTATGCTGGCAGAAGCAATCGGAGACCCTGGAGCATGTCGAAACCGCATTCAGATTACTTGGTGTCGAAACTGTCCGCGGCAATCCGTATAAGCCGGATAAGAAGCATGGGTTCGTCACTACGCAGGCAGAGGGGTGTAGGGTGTTTCGGAATATCGGCAGGCATGCTCCAGTGGTGCTCGTGCTCTCGTCCTGGGTATGGGCACACCACTTCGCATCATCCTTAGCGCTGCACAAAGGCCCTATTTTGCTGCTCGGCAATTTCGACGGAACCTGGCCGGGTTTAGTCTCTCTGCTCAATCACTCCGCGACACTTGAGCGTCTTCATGTCCGCCATTCGAAGGTGTGGACGGATAGCTTCTCTTCCGACGAAACCTTTCTGCGCAGACTGCGTTCGTGGATCGAAAAAGGCATCATTGAATATCCGACAGATCATGTGACGAAACTTCGCGATCTGCGTATGCCCGAGTATGCAGCCCGGCAAGGGATGCGAAGGGCTGCGGAAATTCTTACAGGC
>CAZWAS010000137.1:4071-8040 GCA_964631915.1 uncultured Spirochaetales bacterium
ATCCTCGGACAATTCGATCCTGGGTGTATGGGTATGATCAATGCCGTCATGAGCCCGGAGAAGCTCGCTTCGATTGGCATGCCTGTCGAATACTTGAGTCAGTCGGATCTTCTCGCGGAGATGGGGCTCGTAACAGATGCCGAGGCTGAAAACGCACTCGAGTGGCTGATCCGGAGGGGACTTTCTTTTCACTGGGGAACGGATCATGAACGGGATCTCACCAAAGAGCAAGTGATGGAACAGATGAGGATGTACTCGGCGGCAGGCAGAATGGTGCGGAGGTATGGGTTAAGCGCGATCGGAATTCCGTATCAATACGGCCTGGTCCGCTGTACGAGCGCGTCGGATCTTCCGGAAGCCATGCTTAACAATGCCGAGCGGCCGGATATAACGGATCCGGACACAGGAGACACCATACTGGAAGGGAAACCGATCGTCCATTTCAACGAAGGAGACATAGGCTCGGGAGTCCCTCAAGTGCTGATGCGCGAAATACTCGAAGAAAAGGGACTTCCGCAGGAGACGACCCTGCACGATATACGGTGGGGAAGCATATGGGGCGGCCGCTTTATCTGGGATTTGGAAATATCCGGAGGAGCCCCCCCTGCGCATTTCGGCGGATGGAACAAGGCATCCGTGTTCAGACAGACTCCTATGTATTTCCCGAACGGAGGAGGTACCTGTGCAGGAATTTCGAAACCAGGAATCATAACGTGGGCCAGATTCTACGAGAGCTTCGGCGAGATAGGGATGGATGTAGGTACTGGAGAAGTTGTGTCGCTTCCCCCGGAGGAGACCGAGCGGAGAAGGGCCGCGACCAGCAGGGAATGGCCCATAGCGAACGCATATATTCCGGGGTATGACCGCGACAGACTCATGAGTACGCATAAATCGAACCATATCACCATATGCTACGGCGACATAGTACGAGATCTCGCCGCTACTGCTTCGTCGCTTGGCATACCGGTGAAAGTGGCGGGGGATGCTCGAAACGAATTCGCATGACGCTTCGAAAAACCTGTTCACATATAAATCCCGATATGCTATAAAGAAAAAAGGGGGAACAACATGGCACGTGTATGCAGTCTCGGAATCCATATCGTCGATATTCTCGGCCGTCCGGTAAGTCATATTCCTCCCGGACAGAATCTGCTTTTAATTGACGAAATACGCATAACAGTAGCTGGTACTGCAGCAGGCACTAGTATCGATCTCGCGAAGCTCGGAGCAAAGGTTTTTGCGTTGGGCGCTATAGGTAAGGACGAATTAGGGAATTTTCTCATATCGACCATGCAGCGTTACGGCATCGATACATCCGGTCTCGTAAGAAAGCCTGGAGTGCAGACTTCTTCCACCATGCTTCCGATCCGTCCTAACGGCGAACGCCCTGCGCTTCATGTCATAGGAGCGAACGGGGCGCTTGCTCTTTCCGATATCGATCTGAATGCCATCGCCGGGGCTCAGTATCTCCACGTTGGAGGCACTCCGCTTATGGAGAAACTCGATGGCGAGTCCCTGGGCACGGTGTTCGAATTCGCAAAAAAGCACGGAGTTGTCACCACTTACGACCTCCTTGCAATTCCCCATCCGCATTTCCTGAGGCTTCTCGAACCCTGTCTGCCATATGTCGATTATTTCATGCCTGGATTCGAAGAGGCTGCCATGATCTGCGGTATGAGCGACCGCGAGAAGGTGATCCGATTTTTCCTCGAGCGTGGAGCGAAGCACACCATCTTCAAAATGGGCGGAAACGGAAGCAGTATCGGTTTCATGGAGAACGGCAGAGTGCGGGAGCTCCGCGTGCCTGCGTTCAAGTCTCCCGTTGTGGATTCCACCGGGTGCGGAGACGCATACTGCGCTGGTTTCATCGTAGGGCTTTCTATGGGCTGGGATATCGAAAGGGCGGCTCGACTCGGCGCAGCAGCCGGAGGTCTTGTCATACAGGGGCTCGGCTCGGATGCCGGCATCGTGAATCTCGAAAAAACGATAGAGTTCATGGAGAAGACAGAGGTTCTGCCTATGGCGGATTGACGGAAGAGCCATCACCAGATGATTTTTCGGTAATACGAGGCTATTAGGCTGTCCTTGGTAACTATGGGTAAGTCCCTGAGCAGGGCAGTAGCCACAATGGTTCTGTCCGCAGGGTCGGGGTGCTGCCAATCGAGGGATAGGTTTTTGATCCATATCCTGTCATCAACGGGAACTATTTCCAGATAATCCAACAGGTTCAGGCGTGCGGTATACGCTGCAATATCTTCTCCGATGTCGATGAGTTTTCTTTTCATTTTGATGCCGATTTCCCATATCGAAATCGATGAAATGCAAGCACCTTTCTGTGGAATTTCGGTGCATGCTTTCAACGCCTTTTTCGATAGTTTTTCCGGTTCCAAAGTCCACCACAACAGCGCGCAGGTGTCGAGCAGAATCATGACTCAACACCCCATTCGGCTGTTTCAGGATCGAGTATTGAATCATCTATACTGACTTTGCCTCGCAAATCCCGAAAGACTTCCTCTACGGAGTTTTTTTTCGAAATGGGGATCACTCGCAGGGTCGGGATATTGTTGCTCGTTACGACGAGCTCTTCGCCTGTTTGTTCGACCCGTCTGAAGTATTCGAGCATTTTTGCCTTGAGCTCGCCTTTTGATACTTTTATCATGCCTACCTCCTGATCATGGTCATGACTAGTCATAGTATAGGGATTTGCAGTGGTTTCTGCAAGATATCGTGAATCTCGAAAAAACGATAGAGTTCATGAAGAAGACAGAGGTTCTGCCTATGGCGGACTAACTGTTTTCTTTGCCCTTTCTCCCGATCCGTACGGTTTCTCTATCAGGGGGCCGGACATAGCCGTGGCCGTTGTATGGGAGGCAGACGTGGGAATACCCAGACGACACTCCCGCAATGCGTAAAGCGGTCTCCTTCGGAATGTCCTGTAGGCGGGCGCTTTGCCTGTCCGGGGTAGCGTCTATTGGTGCCTCCACATCTTTCAGCCGGGCGAGGGAGGAAAGCACTGCGGGGTCGCAGTGATGATCGGAGGATTGATTCGGGGGGTGTAGAGGAAAAACCAGGGATCTATGGCTCCCCAGCCCCGTTCGTAGATTCCGAAGTGGAAGTGATGCAGGGTGGTAATCGCGTTTCCCGTGTTTCCGACAGTACCGATTATGTTTCCGGGGTTCATCTGCTGGCCTTCCACGGCTATCTGAGTGTCCAAATGAGCGTAACGTAAAAAACGAGTCCCCGCTGTTCATCCCTCACGGACACGACATTCCCGCCGAGCTCAGGGAAGGTAAGGCGCAGAAGATGACGGTGTAGGTTCCTCCGCTTAAAAGCTCCGGCTGGAGCCGCAAGAGGTAGTCGCCGCTGCGCCGCACTTCAAAGGATATCACGTTATGAGTCTCTGAATAGCTTGCCACATGGTGAAAAAGTTCGGGATTCTTTGTTTCCAGACGATATACGTCTGGCGAACATCTTCATAGGGGTGATGCGTTTTTCAAAAACAGATCCACCTCGCAGCCGTAGGGCAGGCTCGGTTGCGCGCCGAGACGCGTTACTGCCAATGCACCTGCAGCGTTCGCATATTCCATAGCTTTCCCGATATTCCCGTGTCGTATGTATTCGATGGTCAGGGCCGCAGTGAACGCATCCCCTGCTGCGGTGGTATCCACGGCCTTCACCTCGTATGCGGGAAAGAACTCGGTTTTCCCGTGCGAATAGAGCAGCGCTCCTTTGCTTCCCATCTTGATGACGACATGGTTCGCACGGCACAGGGAGGAGATGCGAGCCGCAGCGCGTTCCGCTTCCTCGGCCGTGGAGCAGGGAAGACCCGTAAGGGTGGAGGTTTCCGTTTCGTTGGGACTCACGATGTCCAGCCCCGGAACAGCGGATATATCGAAGCCGCGCGCAGGCCCTGCATCGAGCACTGCGGGAATGTGTTTCTCTTTCGCGATGACAGCGATGCGGCGGACT
>CAZWAS010000137.1:8061-10240 GCA_964631915.1 uncultured Spirochaetales bacterium
AGGTTGGTCATGACAGCGTCAAAGGGGTTGTCCATGGCTCTTTCGATATCCGCTGTTTTGAGTTTCATATTCGCTCCGGGGAAAACCATGATTCTATTTGCTCCGGAGGATTCGAGTATGATGAACGCAGTACCTGTCGGCGCTTCGTCGTCGACGGAAAGGAATTCGGTGCATACTCCGTTCGTTTCGAGGTTTCTCCTCAGTTCGGCGCCGAATCCGTCCTTACCGATCCTGCCCGCGAACACGGCATCTGCGCCCAGCCGCGCCAGGGCAGTTGCCTGATTTGCCCCCTTGCCGCCCGGGATAGTGCGGAATTCTTCGCAGAGAATGCTCTCGCCCGATTCGGGGACTCTTTCGGTTCTGAGCACGAAATCCATGTTGATGCTTCCGACTACCAAGATGCGCATATCAGACCGCCAGTACCTGAACGCCTTTTTTCTCGAGCATGACTCTGCTCTCCTCGGGAATCCCCTGATCCGTAATTATCATGCTTATACGTTCGAATCCGCAGAGCATGAGCGTTCCCCGCTTGGAGAACTTGCTCGAATCCGCGAGGATGATAACCTGCTTCGAATGCTCGATCATCTCCCTCTCCATCCGTATGATGAGCATATTGGTGTTGGTGGCGCCGAGCTCGTCGATACCCCCCACTCCCATGAAGGCCTTCGATGCATAGTAGTTCTTCAGCACGCTGTGCTCGAATGGATCGAGTATGAGCTGGGACTCCGGATACACCATGCCTCCGGGAATAATAACTTTATTATCGCTGTTTCTTATCAGAAATTCGGCCATTGCGAAGGAATTGGTGATTATCTGAAGCCGCGCCGAACGGAGATACTCGGCCATATGAAAGGTCGTAGAGCCCCCGTCTATGATAATCGTTTCCCCTTCCTCGCAGAGGGATGCAGCTTTTTTCGCTATAAGTCGTTTTTTCTCGCTCATCAAACCTTTTCGGTATTCGAAGGGAAGTTCGCCTGCGAACGGAGTCTTTTCCCCCTCCTGTTTGAGGAGTTCAGCTCCTCCGCGCACGCGTCGGATGATGCCTTGTTCCTCCATCTTTGCGAGATCGCGTCTTACCGTCGCGAGGGACGTTTTCACTGTCTCGGCGATGTCGTGTATAGAAGCGAACCCGTCCGCGGCGAGTATGCGTTGTATGGCTGCTTGCCGTTCCCTGTCGAGCATGCCTAGTCCCTTCCGATGAGCGAGAAAAGCCGTGCCGTGGTATCGCGGAGGTTTCCCCCTTTTTCGAACATGGAGGAGCTTCCGGTCACAAGCGTATGCGCTCCCGCTGCGATCATCCGCGGTATGTTTTCCCAGCTCACGTTTCCGTCAACCTCTATTTCGATGGAGTACCCTTTCTCTTTGATATACGCGTCGAGTTCCCGTATCTTGTCTATGGCCTGAGGTACGAGCTTGCCGCCTGCGTATCCCGGGTTCACCGTCATGATACAGATCATATCCGTATCCGGCAGCATATGTTTTACGGCTTCCAAAGGCATTGCAGGATCCATGGCTATGCCTGCTCGTGCACCGTAACTCTTTATGAGTTGCAAAGACCGAATGGGATGATAGGACACTTCCGGGTGGAAACAGACGACAGCATTTTTGAAGCAGGCGAACAGGGGAATGTAGGAATCGACGTGCTCGATCATGAGATGGATGTCCAGCGGTATGGGCGAATGTTCGGAGAGCATTTTGCAGAACCCCGGCCCGAGCGTAAAGTTAGGCACATAGTGGCCATCCATGATGTCGATATGAAGGTAATCTATACCCATATCCTCGAATACTTTTAGATCGTCCTCCAGCTTCAGGAAGTTCGCACACATGAGGGAAGGAGAAACTTTGATATGCTTTCGTTCATTCATGGTCAGAGCCCCGGTTTTACTATGACTTTCAGCCCCTCGCGCGATTCGTGATAGTCGAACGCAGCCTTTATATCCGCAAGCGGGAATGTTTTCGACACGTATTGTTTTGCATGCACATATCCTGCAGCTATCATGTCCACAGCGATTTTGTGGTGCCGGGGTAGGGATCCGTGGCTGCCCATGACGAAGCATTCCTTGTAATGGATGAGATTGGAATCTATGCAGAGCTTCGGCTGATTCTTGAGGCCGCCGAAGAGATTCACGTACCCCCTGTGTTTGACCATATGGATGGCATCCTCATGCGCCTGTACCGT
>CAZWAS010000138.1:0-773 GCA_964631915.1 uncultured Spirochaetales bacterium
AAAAAAATCAAATGAGGAAGTACCGCTTCAGCTCCAGATGCCTCCAATGATAGAGCGGATTGCCGATCGTGCGCGGAACCGTCTCCACCCATGCATCGAATTGTTCCCTGTCTGCGACATTCCTTGCTGTAGGATATTCGGAAACCCACCTATGAAGCATTCCACGCGCCGACCTCCTCTATATGTTCTGTATGAGATATCCCCCGTCAACGGGTATGGTGACCCCAGTGACGAAGCCCGAAGCGTTCGGGTTCGCGAGGAACAGAAGAGCCCCTGCGAGCTCTCCTGCTTCGCCAAACCTGCCGAACGGCGTGTGCGCTATGACCGCCTTTCCCCGTTCCGTGAGGCTTCCCGTGTTCTCGTCTATGAGGAGCGCCTTGTTCTGCTTTCCGATAAAAAAACCAGGGGACAGCGCATTGACGCGGATACCGTACGGAGCGAACTCTTTCGCACTAGCCATGGTCAGATTGACGACTCCGGCTTTCGCTGCCCCGTATGCCCAGGTTCCCGAGAGGGGGATATGCGCTGCCATGGAAGCGATATTGACGATGGTTCCCTGTATGCCTTTACCGATCCAGTACGCTGCAAAGGCTTTTGTAGGAATGACGAGCCCTGCCGCAAGGTTCAAGTGAAGCACTTTATCGAAAGTTTCCATATCTATATCGACGAACGCGCATTTCCCGAGATTTCCTCCGACTCCGTTCACGAGCAGACGAGGAACTCCTGCGAGGCTCTCAGTCTCCGAGAGAGCACGCATGACTTCCTCTTCGCTT
>CAZWAS010000138.1:783-9883 GCA_964631915.1 uncultured Spirochaetales bacterium
CGTATCAGTAGTCACCCCGAACACGGAAGCTCCGCTTCCGGTTTTGGCTTTCAAAGCCGAAACCGCTTCCTCTATCGGCGTGTTCTTACTCCTGCCCCAGAGAACCGCTGTAGCCCCTGCATGTACGAGCGCCTCAGCCATGGCGCTTGCGAGCACTCCCCCTCCCCCTGTAATGACTGCAACAGTACCTTCGAGACCGAACATGCGTTTCAGGTAATCCATGCGGTTCCTCCTTTGTCCAGCGGCCGGATCTCCAGTAAAACCGTAGTCGCCAGCGCCGAGCCGATGCCATAGGGGTCCGGCCTCCTGCCTGCGCTCTGCCCGGCATCGAACCGATGTCGTACTTCATGATAAAGCGAAATGCCGAAAAGTCAATGGTAGGGGTATGCGGGGAAAAAGGCAAAATTCGAAAATCTGCTGTGACCCACCCTCTGCCCGGTTCGCGACACACTGTGTGCTTTGCTCGTCTTCGATACGCCCCATTCGAGAATCCTGTCCAGCGACTAGATCTTTACAGAGCCATCTGTTTACCGTACTATAAAAGCATGGAACTGGAGAAACTCGCTGTTTCCTATTACAAAAAGGCAAGAGCCAGGCGAAAAGCGCTAGATGTGCTTTTCCAAGAAGAAAGCTATTCGGATGTGGTACGAGAAGCGCAGGAAATATGCGAATTATTGCTGAAAGGGCTGCTTCGGATCATAGGCATCGAGCCGCCGAAGTTCCACGATGTGGGGAAAATACTCAAGCAAAATATCGATCTTTTGCCCCCTGCTCTCCATGGAAAACTCAACACAATTGCCAGACATTCGTTCGAGCTCCGAAAAGACAGAGAGCTCGCATTCTACGGCGCCCTGGACGTGGATCCTTGGGAGGACTATACTGTCGAAGACGCAAAACAGGCTATGGAAATGATCGACGAGATATTCCTGTGGGTCGATCCTGTTTTCAGCCGGAACGATTCATGAGATTTCTTCCCCACTATTCGGTAAAAACCACGGATATCGTTGCGCTTGAAACTAGCATTACGGCATACTGTGTCAGTCTGTATCAGAAAAAGCTGGAGGCGCTGTTCCTCTATGGCTCATATGCTGCGGGCAATCCGCGACCGGAAAGCGACATCGATATTCTGATCGTCATACAAGATTCGGATAAACGGCTGCGAGACAGGCTCAGAGCCTTCAGTCATCCGCCGAAATATTCTGGCCCTGAGATCAATCCCGTCATCCTGACCACCCGGGAATTCCTCGGCTTTCCCCCCATCACACTCTCTCTGCTCGCTGCCTGTGTTGTCTGGTACCCGAAACAACAGGCCGATGGAGGCGAAGACCGCGCTTCATACCTCCTTAATGCATTGAAAACATATGCCCGGGAAAAACATATCAGCAAGGTGAATTTCCGCTCTCATTACTATTGGAAAACCGACGGGTGATTCCGCTCGCGCATTGCACGACCCTTCGAGTCAGGGATCGTCCCCACTTACAGCAGCCAGCGGTCGAACCACGCGAATGCTTCTTCCTGCATGGCCGTATCGAACCGGTGCGGTCCTTGGTAGTACACCATCTTGAACTTGTCGGCTGCACCCGCTTTTTCGAACGAAGAGGCGAGTACTGCCTCCGCCTTCCTCACTTCTGATACTGTGAAAAGTTGGTCGTCCAGGTTCGCGAGTACTAAGGTTGGAAGAGGAATCCGCATTGCGAGGATGTCAGGGAAATCCATGAACGCCGGAAGGCGGGGGATATAGATCATCCAAGTATGCGTATACGCGGTATGCAGTGCGAAATCCGCCCACGTGGTCATGAATCCCGCCGAAACGGAGCACCGTATCCTGTCGTCCGTTGCTCCGAGATAGACCGTCCGTAAGCCGCCGCCGGATAATCCGCAACATCCGATCCTATCCGCATCGATATCAGGCCGCGACGCGAGATAGTCCAGGGCAAAACTGTCTTCAGCAAGGGTAAGGCCGGGCCAGGAAAGCCCTGCGCTGAACAAAACCTTTGCTGCGATGTGTTCGTGCTGCGCAGCGAAGGCGTTATACTTCTCTATCTCAGCATCCCTTTCGCTGAGAGAAACATCATAGTCGCGGCAGGGTTGGCCGGGAACAGCATCGAAGGGCGTAAGCTCGCGAATATGTTCGGGGTGACGCATCATCCGTTCAACCACAAATCCGGGAAGGTCCGAAGCCAAGATTTTCCTGCTTCCGAACGGAAACACATCGTGCACGAGTACTCCGTATCCTCGCCTCGCAACCTCGTTCGCCCAAGCCCTGCCTCCGTAGTAGAGGCTGCGGTAAGCTCCGATGCCGGAAGCTGTTTCAGGCCGGACTTCCGCTATCTTTTCTTTTCCGTAGTATTTGTTTCCGCCGTGATCGTGTAGCGCCAGGATGCCGGGAAGCTTTCCTGGTGCATGTGCCGGTTTCAGAAAATACGCCGATGTCTGCGGTCCGTACGGAAGCTGCCACGTCACTTCTTCGACCGACAAGCCGTCATGCAGCCGCCGCGATACGGTTTCGGCCTGAGGTCGGGTTTCGAAACGAGGCGCTGTCACATGTTCGGCAAAGAGCCGCCGCGCCTGTTCTTTCCAGTCGTTTGGCGAATCCCAGGCAGGGTGGAGAAATGAATACTCCCGCTCTTCGTTCGACGCGAGCCGTTTTATCCAAGGGCCGTACGAGCCCATGAGAGTCGCATCATGCACTTTCACCCCGACCTCCTTATCGATCCCCTTCCATATATCTGTGCGGCGGATCCTCAGAAACTATCATGGCATCCTACGCTTTACCTCTCGCGCTGAGGACCTCACTGGGGTTTGTTTTTTTCCTGTACTATCTGCGCTGCCACGCTTATGGCGATCTCTGCAGGGCTCGCGCCCCCTATAGGAAGGCCAATCGGAGCGGTGATCCTCGCAATGTTCTCCTCGCTGTACCCCTCCTCTTTCAGCTCTTTCATGAGTATGGCAGCCTTGGTTCTGCTCGCTATCACCCCGAGGTATCTCCATTCCTTGTTCACGAAAAAACGGGTAAGTCGGAAATCCGTAGGATGATCCCTGCTCACTATGACGATGTACGTATTTTTATCCGTGTGCAATTCCTTATCGAGCACAGCCTCGTCGAACGACGCGATGATTTGATTCGCTCCTGCGAAACGTTCGGAGTTCGCGTATTCGGCCATGGAATCTACGATCACCGTGCGGAATCCGATGTCCTTCATCACATTGAACAGCGCGAGGCCGACATGACCTGCCCCGCATATGACAAGGGTGGCAGGGTTTGTGAGCGGTTCTATGAAATACGCCACGTTCCCTCCGCATGCCATAGACAGATCTTTTCCGAGATTTTTCTCTACCAGTTTCGGTTTCCCTTCCCTGATAGCAGCAAGGGCATCCTCGATCGCCGTGAACTCGAGGTTTCCGCCTCCTATGGTACCGTATGTCAGATGTCTATCTCCGGTGTCCACCACGAGCATCTTCGCTCCTTCTATTTGCGGAGCGCTACCCGATACGGATACGAGCGTGACAAAGGCCATGGCCTTGTGTTCCTTGAAGTATTTAAGCGCTTGTTCGAACAATTGAATCATGGTTTCTCCTTTGAGCACTCAGCTCCATACGACAGTCGGTCTTCCATTGTGCGAACCGACCGAAACATTCATGCGGTAAGTCGCGGAAAGCAATTCCTCGGTAAGCGCTTTCTCCATAGTGCCGACGAAAAGCACCTCGCCCTGACGCATGAGCACCGCATGCGTAGCGCAGGCTGCAGCCACCTCGGGTTCGTGTGTGGTCAGGATGACGGTCTTCCCCTTCGATTGGAAGGAGCGGATGAGGTGCACAAGCTTCGCCTTGTTGGAAAGGTCCAGATGGGATGAAGGCTCGTCCAGAATCAGTATCTCAGGCTGCTGTGTCAAAGCTCGTGCTATCATAACCAATTGCAGCTCTCCGCCGCTTATGTGTATGATAGAGCGGTACGCCTGATCCGCGAGTCCCACCTGTGCAAGGGATTCAAGAGCGATCTTAAAATCCTCTGCAGAAGGCATATCCGTCGCTTTCAGATGCGGAGCTCTCCCCAAAACGGTGTACTCCAGAAGCGAGTATTCGAAGGACATATGCTCGCTCTGCGGTACGAGCGCCATGATCTTTCCGATTTCCCTCCTGCTGAACTGCTTAAGTGGTACGCCCCGCAGCAGTACGGTTCCCCATTCCGGTTTCAACCAACCGGTCGCGAGATGGAGCAACGTAGTCTTTCCAGCTCCGTTCGGCCCGCGAATGACGGTCACCGTACCCGGCTCTATATCCATGGAGAGCCGGCTGAATATCCTGTGTCCGTTCTGGCGATAGGAAAAACTGATATCAGAGAACGAGACGAGAGCTTTTTCGTTGTCCTTTGAAACAGCACTATTCATGCTTATGCAGTACCCGTACATTCTGGGTCGTCATGAGGAACATGAATATGGATGCTCCCAGCAAAGAAGTGACAACCCCTAAAGGTATTTCTCCGGGGAGTATAACCCGGGCAAGATCGTCGCACAAGAGGACGAAAATTCCTCCGAGCAGCATGGAGCCGGGAAGCGTGTGTCTGGTATCAGCACCGAACATGCGCCGTGCCGCCTGAGGGATAATAAGACCCACCCAGCTCACGGTACCGCACACGGATACCATAGAAGCTACGGCGAGTGTAGCGAAGGAAAGAGCGAGCGTCCGTTCCCGTCCGGGAGCAACGCCGAGACTGAACGACGTAATATCGCTCAAGGAAAGGAGGTTAAGCCTCCAACGCATCCTGTACATAACGGCGATGCTCGCAAGTACGGGAACGAGAATCGAATACAAACTCTGAAATGTTATGCTCCACAGTCCTCCGAGGAGCCAGAAGGTTATTTCCTGGAGCTGGCTCATCGGGTCGGCGATGAACTTCAATACGCCGAGCCCAGCGGAGTACAGGGCGGCTACCGCTATGCCTGCAAGGATAAGTCTGAGGATCCAGCCGCCGAACCGTACCTTACGTCCGAGCAGGTACGAGAGAAAAAGTCCAAGCACCGCGAATACAAGAGCGAAGACCTGAACCAATACTGAAGAATTCCCGAAACACACAATGCAGAGCGCAGCGCCGAACGCCGCGCCTTGGGTGACCCCAAGAAAACCGGGCTCCACCAGCGGGTTCGAAAATATCATCTGAAATACTGTGCCTGCCGCGGAGAGGGAAACTCCGAGCAGTACTGCGGTAATAATGCGGGGCAGCCGCAGATTCAGTACAAGATTGCGCGCAAATTCATCGGAAACGAGCCGTTGAAGAGACAGGAATCCCGGTTCAGGATAGCGGCCTAAAAACAGCGAGGCGATAGCTAGTGCAGCAAGGGTACAACAGAGCAGACCGCGTAGCCAGCACATCGAAACAGCGCTGCGCAGTCTGCAAGCATGGCTCGAAGCTCCGCTGGCACTGCGATTCAAAAACCGGCTCCTTTCAGCCACGGCTTTACCGTAGCGTCGAAGACCGAACCCTCGAGTCCGTACATAGATGCGAAAAACGAACGGATCTCTTCAGCCATGCGGATATCTTTCATCTTCTCAGGATGCAGAACGGAGGCGAGCCAGGTGATCCCCAGAATCCACCGAGGATCAGGCTGATCCCAGCTCACGTAATCCGCAGGAAACGCGTACAAGCGCCCCTCTTTCACGGCGTGCATCGCTTGCCACTTGGTATCGGATTTCAGTTTCGTCACAACTTCCGCAGGATCGTCGAAATACGCTATGATGCATATGCAGTCCGCATTCCATGCTGCTATCTGTTCGAGACCGACTTTCGTCCATCCGTTTCCGAGCCGAATGTCCTTCCATGCCGGAATACCGCCTGATAGCTCCACCTGAATCGTCTGCATCCATGCCAAAGGTGCCACATTAAACGCAACAACTCCGTCTTTCTGGGAATAATACAACAGAAGCGTCTTCGGTTTATCCGCTTCTGGAATATTCCCGATTCGACCGGCTACCATTTTCAACCGTTCCCTATAATAACTCAGAATTTCGGCGGTGCGTTTCTCGTTCCGAAACAGTGTACCGATGACGGTCAAGTCCCGCTCGAACTGTTCCGGCGTCTCCATGTCCACATAGACGACTGGAAGACCGAGAGCTTCGAGGGGTTTGCCGAGCTTTTCTGCCATATAGGATTTGAGAATCACTGCATCGGGCATGGTCGCAGCCACCTGTTCCGGACCCGTATCCGTTTCGAGCATGGTTTTCGTGCTCAGCTCAGGATCGATTTCTTTGACGAAATAACCGGCACCTTGCCCCCCTTTGCCCACTGCAACGAGTTTCCTGCTCGCTTCGGGAAAGAGGTACACAGTATCTATGACCAGCGTTATACCGCGGCCCGCGAGCGCTATGCGTTCGGGCGCTTTCTGAAATGTTACGGTTCTTCCTAAGGCATCGATTATAGAAAAACCGGAACCATTCGCATCAGTGGCATTCACAGAACCATGAACGGTGGATTCTTGTTTTCCACTCGCAAACAGTCCAATAGCCATGCATAGAGTCGACGTCCATATGAGAATCAAGGCTACATGATTTGCCTTCAACGATTTTTGTATGTTCATTTCACCGAGCGTAGGAAAAGTTGTTCCCTTTGTCAATGGATAAAGCCAGGCCAATCCATTGATGCGTTCCTTACGATCACGTTTTAGGATTCGCCTGCATCTCCCGTTTTCGGTTAATCAGTTTCACCAGCTGATGTATCCGGTTGGGATGGAGCACGAGGATAAGCACCCCCCCTACAATGTTCCCCAATGTCACAGGCAGAATATTCTTGAACATGACGAGAAGCTCCGGTGCACCCGCTCCTTTGCAGAGGAGGCCTATGGGAATCAGGTACATGTTCGCTATGCTGTGCTCGAAGCCGGATGCCACGAACGTCATGATGGGCAATATGCAGGCGAATATCTTGGAAATGATGTCCTTTGCGAAAAAAGACATGATGATCGCAAGGAGCACGAGCACGTTGCAGAGGATGCCGCGGATGAACGCTTCCATGAACGTCAGAGAGAGCTTCCTGGCCGCAATGTCGGCTGATAGGGCTCCGAGATCGTTCACGGACGGGAAAGCTCCCATGAGCCCGGCCTCGTAGATGAGAAACGTGAAGGTTATGGCTCCTATGAAGTTGGCGATGTATACGATGACCCAGTTTTTCAGCATTTTGGGTACGCTGTACAGAGTCGCCATGGCGCCTACGATCATGACGACATTTCCTGTAAAAAGCTCGGCTCCTGCGACAATGACCAGAACGAGCCCGATGCCGAATACTGCTCCGGCTATCACCTTTCCCATGCCCTGCTGGAGCGCCACGAGCGAGAGATGGCCGCCGAAGCTGATATACAGACCTGCCAAAAACCCGAGGAGCAGAAGCTGCCAAGCCTTGGTATTCGCCTTTTTCACGCCGAGTTCCGAAATGGCGATTCCCACTTCGGTGAAGGCGGTATCTCTTTTCCGTTTTTCCATAGCGCTCGCTATACTATCACCCTCACGCATCTATGCATAGCCGTCTTCCACTCACCGAATGTACACCGAGGTCTCCCATTCCAGAGCGGACTGATGAGCTCTATCGAGCCCTCCAGAAAAAATTTCACGTTATGTTAAATTTTGATGTGTTTTTATCCTTTGGAGATTTTTGAAAGGAATGATTCGTAAAAAAAATAAAAAAAACGTCTTAACCCTTGTAACCCCATATATAGTGTGTTACTATAAATGTCGATATTAATAATACAAGATATAGGGTGATGCAGTGAGATGCCCGCTCTGTGAAAATGTGGAAGATAAGGTCATAGATACGAGACAGAATTCCAGTGGCACTTCCATACGCAGACGGAGAGAGTGTCTCGCATGCGGGTACCGTTTCACTTCCTATGAGCAGATCGAAGAAAAACGGCTCATGGTCATAAAGCGGGACGGGAGGAGAGAACCCTTTGATCTTTCAAAACTCGAACGTGGTATTCAGAGGGCCTTGGAAAAACGACCCATCCCTCAGAATATCATTGAAGAAATTCTCCATAGTATTGAAGACGATGCAGTGCTTCAGAGCAGAGCGACCCATGAAATCCCATCCGAAAGGATAGGGGAAATGGTATTGCGGAAACTCTACGACCTGGATAGAGTCGCGTACATCCGTTTTGCTTCCGTGTACCGATGCTTCGAAAATGTGGAAGAATTCGTTCGGGAAATAGAAAAACTAAAGAACACCTGAGGAAAGGTACAATAGACCATGTTAAAAAAAGACAAGCTCAATCAGAACTGGAAGGACTTCCTCGGCATGGGAATCCCTGAGAGTACGAAAGTCGTACAGAGAATTGTAAAGCGGGACGGCAGAGTGGAGCCCTACGACAGGAAGAAGATCGCCGCCGCCATTGAGAAAGCCGTTGTCGCTGTGCGAAAACAGGAAGACCCTGAGCTCGTCGAACGTCTTACAGGAAAAGTGGAAGAAAAACTCGGACTATTCATGCGAGGCAGGCATCCAAATTCCGCACCAGCCATCGAAGAAATTCAGGACATCGTGGAAACAGTGCTTATCGAGGATAGGCAGGTGGATATAGCGAAAGCATACATCATCTATAGGGCAAGGCATGAGGTGATCCGCGACACGAAAAAGCTCATGCTCGACATAAACGCCACCATGGACGGATACCTCTATCAGTCGGATTGGAGAGTGAACGAGAATGCGAACGTCAATTTCTCCCTGGGAGGGCTCATTCTCCACAATTCCGGAACGATCACTGCCAACTACTGGCTGAAGAACGTATATCCGGAACCGATTGCAGAGGCTCACAGGAATGCCGATTTCCACATCCACGACCTGTCCATGTTCTCCGGGTACTGTGCGGGATGGTCTTTGCGACAGCTCATACAAGAGGGACTGGGAGGAGTGCCTGACAAGATCACATCGAAACCCGCAAAACACCTGTCCACTCTCATTCAGCAGATCGTCAATTTTCTCGGCATTATGCAGAACGAGTGGGCAGGTGCTCAGGCATTTTCGAGTTTCGACACCTATCTCGCCCCCTTCGTCAAGCAGGACGCCTTATCGCACAAGGATGTCATGCAGTGCATCCAGAGTTTCATCTTCGGCGTGAACACT
>CAZWAS010000139.1:0-5279 GCA_964631915.1 uncultured Spirochaetales bacterium
ATGGATGAGCCGACATCGGTTTTGACGGGTAAGGAAACGGAAATACTGTTCGACCTCATCCGCCAGCTGAGCGCGCAGGGAATAGCTGTCATCTACATCTCGCATCGGTTGAAAGAGATAACAGATGTGTGCCAGAAGGTGACTGTACTGCGGGACGGCTATTTCGTCACCACGAAGAATGTTGCGGACGTCACCGCAAAGGAAATCGCCACGCTGATGGTCGGCAGGGAAGTGCAGGAATCGCGGGTGAGCGATTTTGCAGGAGACCCCAATGCGGTTGTTCTGGAAGTCAAGAATGTGTCGGACGATATGCTAAAAAATGTCAATTTCAATATCCGCAAAGGGGAGATTCTGGGATTCAGTGGTCTTATCGGAGCAGGCAGAAGCGAATTGATGGAAGTGATATTCGGCATACGGAAACCTAAAACCGGGAGCGTGTTCATCGAAGGGAAGCCGGTGACGATACGAAGCGCCATAGATGCGATAAAGGCGAATCTCGGGTTCGTGACAGAAGACCGTAAACAGACGGGGCTTGTGCTCTGCCGCGATATAATTGAAAACGCGAATTACATCTACTGGCAGAAAAACAGAGGTATATTCAAAGGAAAAAAAGTATCCAATGAAAATACGAAACGGATGATAGAGCGGCTGCGCATACGCTGCAGCAGCCCTGCGCAGCATGTTAGCAACCTGTCAGGCGGCAACCAGCAGAAAGTCGCTCTATCCAAGTGGCTCCTTTCGAACGCAAAGGTGTTGGTGCTCGATGAACCGACACGGGGCGTGGATGTCGGTGCGCGACAGGAAATTTACCATATTATCAAAGAACTCGCTGCCGAAGGTATAGCCATAATCATCGTATCTTCCGACCTTCCCGAGATCATGAGCATCTGCGAGCGGGTGATTGTCATGCATGAGGGGAGAATAACAGGTATGCTCCAGAGCTCAGAGCTGAGCGAAGCAGAAATAATGTACTATGCTACAAACGTATAAAACGGGGTATAACATATGGAAGCTGACGTAAAAGTATCGGGAAACCGTTTTGTGAGATTATTAGGCGATATATGGCGGAATTATAGCGTAGTCGTCGTATTCGTCGTCATAATCATCATATGCGGCATAGCTGCTCCGCGATTTCTGAATCCGGACAACCTGTTGAACATTCTACGTAATACTTCTATCGTAGGCGTTATCGCCATAGGCATGACGTTCGTCATCATAGCAGGCGGCATCGATCTGTCGAGCGGCCCTGTGCTGGCGACTTCCGGTGCGGTGTTGATAATCCTTCAAGGAATGGTGAATCCGGACGGTTCATCCGTTGTGCCTCTGTGGATAGCCATAGTGGTGTGCTGCGTAATCGCAGTGGCGTTCGGATTTGTCAACGGCATCATCATAACGAAGGCGAAGCTCCCGCCTTTCATTGTCACGCTTGCAGTCGGGATTATAGCCCGTTCGGTGGTCATGTATTTCTGCCGCGGAGCCACGATCATGGGCAACAAAGTTCCGCAGTTCACTAACATAGGAAACGGATCTTTGTTCGGCATTATCCCCATACCGTTTATCATCGTGATCGTTGTCGCGATCATACTGCACATCGTGCTCACGCGCACTAAATTCGGTACCTATGTGTTCGCAGTAGGCGGAAACGAAAACGCAGCGCGCTATTCTGGTATCAAAGTGGATAAGATAAAAATCGCAACGTATATGCTTGTCGGTCTGTGCACCGGCATCGCTGCAGTGATCGAAATGTCCCGCATGGCGGCGGTTGCAGCTACCACATCGGGCAGCCAGTACGAGTTCGAAGCCATCACCGCCGTCATCGTGGGCGGCACCTCGCTTTCCGGTGGCAAAGGAAGGCTCATAGGTACCATTGTTGGCTTTATCATTCTCGGTATAGTCAACAATATGATGATCATGCTCAATATATCGCCCTATCTCTCCGGTGCTGTGAAAGGTGCAGTCATACTTTTCGCAGTGCTGATGCAGAGACGAGAGCGGTAATGAGAAACATACGTTTTCAAGTCAGGAGGAAAAGGATGAAGAAAGCACTAGTCATTCTGATCGCAGCGCTGTTGCTGCTGCCCGGTCTGGCGGCATTCGCAGCCGGCGGAAAAGAATCCGGAAAAGCAGATGCGGCTAAAACGACTGCTGTAAAGAAATTCAAGATCGCAGTGTCCCTGCCGCCAGCGAACAATGCTTGGCAGGCGAAACTGCTCGATTCCGTGAACGCGGAAGCAGCGAAAGATACCGACAAATTTGAATTCACCATTAAAAATGCTGTTGACGATGCCGATCAGCTCAATATGCTGCAGACGTTCAAAGGCGGCGGATACGATATGATCATGGTTCTGCCCGGCAACGGAACGCTCATGACGCCGATCTGCGAAGAGATCTATAATGCAGGCATCAAGCTGTTTGTCGTGGACCGCGCAATCGAGAGCGACAAATACACTGTGTTCCTCGCAGGCGACAACTATCAGTGCGGCGTGAATGCGGCGAACTACATGGGCGAACGGCTCGGCGGAAAAGGCGACATCGCCATTCTCAGGAGCTATGTGGGCATTCCTATCGACCTTCAGAGATATAACGGTTTCATGGACACCATCAAGAAAAAGTATCCCGGCATCAAAGTGCTCGTGGAAGGTGACGGAGAGTTCAACCAGCAGGCCGGGCTCAAAGCCATGTCCAACATTCTGCCCGCATATCCGAAGATCGACGCAGTATACTGCCAGGACGACGAAGCTGCTGTCGGAGCCATCACCGCAATCGAAAATGCGAAACGCAAGGACATAAAATTCCTCACCGGCTACGGCGGATCCAAGACAGCGTACAAATTGCTCAAGGACAAGAATCCGTTGTTCGGAGCATCCATGTCGTATTTCCCGACCATGGGAGGCGATGCAGTCGTACTCGCAAAGAAAATACTGCTCGGAGAAAGCTTCCAGAAAGACAACATTTCTCCGACGTATGTTGTGACGTCCGAAAATGTCGATCAGTTCATGAGCAATGCATACTGATCACAGGAAGATGGTAATGAGAGGGGCGGATTTCCGCCCCTTTTTTTTCGAAATTTCCGGAGGTCGGTGCAGAGCAGCAGGGGCAAGGAAGGCGGTGTTTTTTTCTTCAAATTTGATTTTCTGTCCGAATAATCTTGACAATAAACATAATGACGTTATAATGTTTAAAAGATAATTTCTGTGTCAGTATAGCCGCAGTGCGGAAGTCAACAGGGAAGGGAGCATGATCAAAAGTATTCCCAGGTATGTCAGAGTATATACGATGCTCAAAAACCAGATCGAAAATCAGGACTACAAGGTAGGCGATTTCCTGCCTCCTGAACCCGAACTGGAAAAGATGTTCAATGTGAGCAGAACTACGGTGCGGAAAGCAGTGGAAATCCTTTCTCAGCAGGGATTCGTCTACATCCAGCAGGGCAAAGGCACCGAAATCCTGGATTTCAAGGCGACCCAGAAATTGCAGTACGTGACATCGTTTTCCGAAACCCTCAGGGAACAGGGCTTCACTGTGTGTTACAAACATATCACAGTGGATACTATACCCGCATCCGCCAGGATCGCTGCTGATCTGAACATAGTGCCGAATTCGCTGGTCGTGAGGCTGAAGCGGCTTACCATCGTGAACGATAAGCCTATTGCGCTGATGACCAACTATCTGTTGCCTGATATGGTGCCGGGCATAGAGAGAAAGATAGGTACAATGAATTCCCTCTATTCGTTTTTGGAATCGGAATACAATATCGTAATGGAAGCTGCGACGGATTATATCAGCGCCCAGGAGGCTTCCAACGAGGAAGCCTCCATGCTGCAGGTTCCCATAGGATACCCTCTGTTAAACGTAAGAAGAATCACCTATATAAAGGCCAGGCCCGTCGAATTCGTTCTTCTGCAGATCGTAGGCGACAAGTACGAGTATTGCGTGCATACCAAGGATAGGCCGCCGAAGTCGCTCAGATAAATGAGCACCGAAATCGGAAATGCGATAGTAAGGAGTATTCGATGAAATTAGGAGTAAAAGACGTAGCACGATTGATAGATATCAGCGCAGTGAGAACTCCGCATGGAAAGGCGGAAATAAAGGATTTGGTTCAGTATGCAAAGCAATACCGTTTCGTAGCGGTACATGTCCTTCCCTGTTGGGTGAGCTTTCTCAAGGAACAGCTTGCAGGTGAAAAAGATATTCTGATTGGCGCACCGGTAGGATTTCCATCAGGGGCGCACAAGACCGATCTGAAAGTCATGGAAGCAAAGGAACTTATGGCCGACGGAGTCCAGGAAATGGATATGATGCTCAATGTGGGAAAACTACGCTCGGGCGAATACAAGTACGTCGAAGAGGAGATACGAAAAATCGTGCAGACGGCAGGGGAAAAGCAGGTCCCCGTGAAAGTGATCCTGGAAGTGCATTTCCTCACACCCGATGAAATCAAGAAAGCCTGCGAGCTCTGCATCAACGCTGGAGCGGAATTCGTAAAGACATCCACTGGCTGGGCGCCGAGCGGTGCGACGCTGGAAGTGATATCTCTCATAACATCTTTCGTCGGCAAGGCGATAAAAGTGAAGGCTGCAGGCAGCATACGGAATCTCGATACGTTGGTCAAAATGCATAAAATGGGAGTGACGAGATTCGGCATCAATGTGAATGCATCCATGGACATAATCAAGGAAGTCGCCGATCTTCCCGGCGGCGTAGTTGAGGTGTAACCGGACATGGGGAAAATGATAATCGCGTACGATCTGGGAACAGGGGGAAGCAAGGCTTCGCTGTACGATATCGACGGAACATGCCTGTCCAGCACTTTCACAGCGTATGAGACTTCATATCCGAACACAGGCTGGCACGAACAGAGCCCCGAAGATTGGTGGAAAGCTGTTGTGGACGGCACAAGGGATCTTCTGTCGAAGAACGCAAAAAGCGTGAAAGATATAGAGTGCATCGCCATTTCCGGCCACAGCCTCGGCGTTGTGCCCGTGAACAGACAAGGCGAGCTTCTCCGCGCCATGACGCCCATCTGGTCTGATACGCGGGCCTCGGTTCAGACAAAGGCTTTTTTCGAGAAAACGGATCAAGATGTCTGGTACCTGTGTACGGGTAACGGATTTCCTGCGGAATGCTACTCCGTGTTCAAGATCATGTGGTACAGGGATAACGAGCCTTCCATGTTCAAGAATATTCACGCGGTCATCGGCACGAAGGATTACATCAATCTGAAGCTCACGGGGAACATAGCAACAGATTTTTCCTATGCTTCGGGAAGCGGAGTG
>CAZWAS010000139.1:5292-9623 GCA_964631915.1 uncultured Spirochaetales bacterium
CTCGGTGCATGGGCGTATTCTGAAGACTTCATACGCTCAAGTGGTCTGCCGGAAAGCATATTCCCCCCCATCGTGCCGTCCACGCAGTGCATCGGCGAGCTCACGAAACAGGCAGCCGAGATTTTGGGGCTTCCAAGAAACGTAAAGGTCATGTGCGGGGGCGTGGATAATTCGTGTATGGCCTTGGGAGCCAGAAACATCAAGGACGGGAGGGTCTATACGTCCCTCGGATCGTCTTCTTGGATTGCAGTATCGTCGAAGAAACCGGTACTGGATGTGAGTACGAAACCGTTCGTATTCACGCATGTCGTACCCGAGCTTTTTACCTCTGCAGTGAGCATTTTCGCCGCAGGAAGCTCGTTCAAATGGATACGGCAGAACATATGTTGCGAAGCAGCGGCAGCCGGCCGCGACCCTTATGAAGCGATGAACGAAATGGCTGCGCTTTCGCCTGTAGGAGCGAACAAGCTCCTGTTTAATCCGAGCCTTGCAGGGGGGACGTCTCAAGAAGCGAGCGTACATATACGCGGGGCGTTTGCAGGTCTCGATCTCCGGCACACGAGGAACGACATGGTACGGGCGGCTATGGAGGGCATAGCGATGAACCTCGGGGCGGTCCTGAGCGTGCTACGCAAATTCGTATCCTTAAGCGAGGAAATGCTCCTCGTGGGCGGGGGAAGCAAAAGCGGACTCTGGAGACAGATATTCGCAGATATGTACGGCATGAACATCATCAAAACCAATATAGATCAGGATGCAGGTTCTCTAGGCGCTGCTGCGGTCGCTGCTGTAGGGGCCGGTCTGTGGAAAGGATTCGAGAAAATCGACGAGATTCATAAGATCGAACAGATCGAAAGGCCGATCCCTGCGAATGTCGAGGTGTACAAAAAGCTCATGCCTGCTTTCGAGCATCTTCGGAAGAGTCAGGCTGAACTTGGAGATATGCTCCACTCCATAAAACTGTAGCCGAGAGCGGAACGATGACGGAATATGCATGAAATGAAACATACAAATTTTAGGTGTGAGGGGGTGTGATATGAGAATAGGTTTGTTCACTGCGACGTACCTCGATATGAAACTGGAGGAAGTCTGCAAAATGGCGGCGAGTCTCGGGTATCAGGCTGTGGAAATTCCGGCATTTACGGGGAATCCTCATCTTGACTTAGACGAAGTGCTCAAGGGAAACAACGCGAAAAACATCAAACATATGGTTTCGAGCCACGGGCTCATCATTTCTGCGCTCAGCAACCATACCGAAGGTCAGATTGTGCTCGGCCCCTACGGAAAGGATACCGACGCTTTCTGCAAAGGCACCAAGGAAGAAAAGATAAAGTTCGGTACCGAACGCATGATCAAGACGGCCCAAGCCGCAAACGCCTTGGAAGTTCCGGTTGTGTGCGGGTTCGTTGGTTGTGAAAATTTTGGAAGGTTTTTCCCCTTTCCGTATTCCAAGGGTTGGGCTGACATGGAGCAGGAATTCGTGGAACGGTGGGGAAAGATCCTCGACAAATTCGGGGAATACGGCGTGAAATTTGCACACGAACCGCACCCGAACGAGCTCATTTATGATGTGGATACTGCGATTAGAAGCGTCGAGCTCATGGGTGGAAGGAAGGAATGGGGATTCAACTTCGACCCGGCGAATCTTATCTATCTCGGCATAGATGTGGAAAACTTCATAGACCAGCTTGCCGGAAGGATTTTCCATGTTCACGCCAAGGACGGAGAGCTCGTTACCCATAACATCCGCCGTTCGGGCATGATTCCCCAGGGGGACTGGCAGAGGCTCGGAAGGGGCTTTAGGTTCAGGATACCGGGGTGGGGTTCCGTTCCATGGAAGAAAGTCATTACCGAGCTTTCCATGATCGGGTATGACTATGTCATGAGCTACGAGCATGAGGATGTAACCATGAGCAGGCATGACGGAATCACGAAGACTATTGCCTATCTCAAACCGCTCATGATTGAAAAGCCGTACGAAGGCAGAAACGACGTCCTTTTTAATTGATCCAGGAGGAGCGAAATGGCAAAGACGATGAAAGCAGCTGTTGTGGAAAAACCCAATGTGCTGTCGATCAAGGAAGTTCCTGTTCCCGAAATAACGGAGGACGAGGTTCTTATAAAAGTGAAGTATACGGGCATTTGCGGAACCGACTGGAGCATCTACACCGGTAAATATTCAGCGGATAAGTTGCCTCTTATACCGGGGCATGAATTCTCTGGTGTCATTGAAAAGGTCGGTAAGAACGCACGAAACCTGAAGGAAGGCGACAGGGTCACTGCGGACATAAACATGAGCTGCGGCGTATGTTTTTACTGCAAAAAAGGTCAGTCCCTCATGTGTAAGGAATTCACGCAGCTCGGCATTCACACGAATGGCACCTATGCCGAATATGTGAAGGCGCCTTGGAAACTGGTTCATAAGCTTCCTGCGAGCCTCGATTTCCTTAAAGGTGCGTTCATAGAGCCGGTTTCTTGTGTTATACATTCGGCGAAAGCCATGCAGATTCCGATCGGAAGCAGCGTGGTGGTCTTGGGCAGCGGGCTCGGCATCTTGCACGGAGCCTTGGCGCGGCTCCGCGGAGCAGCTCCGGTTATAGTGGTGGGTAAAAACGAGAAGAAGCTTAAGATAGCCAAGGACCTCGGAGCAGATCACATTATCAATATCAAGAATGTCGGAGACGCCGTGGAAGAAGTGAAGAAGCTCACAGAAGGAAGAGGAGCTGATTATGTAGTCGAATCGGTAGGCACTCCGGCTACCTACGAGCAAGCCTTCCGCATGGTCCGCCAAGGCGGTACGCTCGTGGCGTTCGGAATTACCGGAGAGAACGATACGATCACGATGAGGCCTTACGAATTCGTGCTCGGCGAGAAGAAGGTGACCGGTTCCTGCGCAGGTGTGGGTAGCGACTGGGACGATTCCATTGCCCTGCTTTCTCACGGAAGAATCGATGTTCAAAAGATGTTCTCCATGATCGTTCCGCTTGAAGAGCTCGAAGTTGCTCTTAAACAGCTCCGTACCGATCCGAATCTTATCAAGGTGTTCGTATCCGCGGAAATTTCGAAACGGGAAATTCTTGCCCATTGAAGTGGAGGAATGAATAGTAAACTATAACGCAATCTATAATATTGAGAGGAGAAACCATGGCAGAAAACATGCCTCTGCTTACGCCTATAAGATTAGGCAACAAAACAGCCCCGAATAGAATCGCAATAAATGCGATGGAATGCTGCGATGCGGATAACGAAGGGAATCCCACCGATACCACATATCGCCGCTATGAAAATCTGTTCAAGGGTAATTCAGGTGTGATCGTGGTGGAAGCGCTGAGCGTCATAGACGAAAGCCGCGGAAGACTGCATCAGCTTACCGCTTTACCCCAGAATCAAAAGGCTTTGACAAAATTCGTCAAAGAGATGAAAAAAGTAAACGATAAACCCATTATGCTCTGGCAGCTCACCCATTCAGGAGAGTTGAGCCATCCCGATTTCTCGAAACGCGTATGCGTGAAGCCGCTTCCGGGATACGAAGGCGAACTGCTTTCGGAGGAAGAGGTGGACGACATACTCGACAAATTCGTCCTCGCTGCGAAGATGGCGCATGACTGCGGAGCGGACGGCATAGACTTCAAACTGTGCCACGGCTATTTCTGCTGTCAGCTTCTGCGGCCCTTCAACGATAGGAAATGGAAATACGGCGGTTCCTGGGGAAACAGGACAAGGTTCGTCTATGAGGCATACGAACGCATCGCCAAGGAAGTGAACGATCCGAACTTCATCGTCGGATCGAAGATTTCCGCATGGGAAGGCATTCCGGGCGGTATGGGAACCGAGGGCCCGGATTCCGCTATCATAGACCTCACCGAAGTGCTGGACCTCGTGAAAGGCCTCGAAGCGCGTGGAGCGAAATACATCCTTCAGTCCGCAGGCAACCCTTCGTTGACCCTTGCGCTTACTCAGCCGGATAGGAAGATACCGGATTACGCGTATCTGCATTTCTGGTTTCAGAAACAGTTCAAGAAGGTGATGAAACCGGAAACGGTGCTCATCGGGTCTGCCTATTCCATATTCAGGAACGGGAAGAACAACTTCAGAGGGGTGAAGAAAGAAGAGTCGTCGCTTCTGTATTGGGGCAACAAGAACATCAAAGAAGGAGTGGTGGACATGGTCGCATTAGGCAGACAGTCTCTCGCCGACCCCCTTCTTGCATGGAAGCTCGAAAACGGCAAGGAAAGCGAAATCGACTGGTGCACCACGTGTGACAACTGCATCGAATTCCTCATCCGTCAGAAACCTGTGGGATGTTCGACGCACGATAGAGGATATGCGAA
>CAZWAS010000140.1:0-2017 GCA_964631915.1 uncultured Spirochaetales bacterium
AATACAACTTAACGAAAATCATTACCTAATCCGGGCTAACATATTCTACTTCAGTTTTCCACTGTTGCCAATTGTAATTATTGTAAGCGTTAGCTCGGTTTGCTCTTCCAAAACTGTTTTTTGGGATTTCAAAGCAATATAAGAATAAAACATGTATAGTTAAGATGAAGACGGTATAAATGCTTCTTGGGTTGTTTTCCGCATAAGTGTCCAAGAAGCGGTTAATCGCTGCACTTGATTGCCGTCAAAAACTACCATGCCTGCTTTTCCCAGAACCATAACAGGAGGTTTTATGTTCGCTGATCAACCAGCATTTAAAAAATTTCTTATGAACCAATGCGGCTACAACAAAACAGCAGCCAATTGGGCGTGTTATTGGGTAGAAAATTTCATTTCTCACTTCCCGGCATGGAAGGAGAATAAGGAAAAATCTCTTACAAGCTATATAGAAATTTTACGAAGGATAAAGCCGGAAACGACGGTTCGGCTGGCTCATCAAGCTGTCAGCTCTTTTCTAGCATTTTCCGATAAATTTCTGTCCCCTTCTAAAGTATGCCATACCCCGGATAATAACGAAAAACAAATCTGGATTTCATTCACAGCTTCCATGATGCACCACGTTAGAGAAATCACTCGACTGAAACATCATTCCTTGAAAACAGAAAAAACCTATTTAGGTTGGACGCGACGATTTCTCGATTTTATAGAGAAACGGCACCTCACGGAAATCATCGAAGGCAAACCTAAGATAACAGCAGATCACCTGCGATCGTATTTATCGTTTTTGGCAGTTGAGAAAAAAGTGAGCGCAGCTACACAAGAACAGGCCATGAACAGTCTGCTGGTTCTTTTTCGAATGATTCTCCACATAGATATCGACGGACTTTCATCGGTGGTTCGAGGGAAAAAACGAAAGCGGCTTCCGGTGGTTTTGAGCAGAAAAGAGGTTTCCGCAGTATTAGAACAGCTAAGGAACCCCTATCGTCTGATGGCTTCACTCCTGTATGGTTGTGGTCTTCGTCTGGAAGAGTGTCTTTCTTTACGCGTCAAAGATATAAATTTTGAAAATGAATCTATCGAAGTTCGTTCGGGAAAAGGCGGAAAGGATCGCATAACTGTCTTACCGAGAGTGCTTCAGTGCAACTTGCGAGAGCATTTAGCAGAGCTCAAACTACTTTGGCAAGAACATCACAGGCGGGATCTGCCGGGAGTATATCTTCCCGAGGCACTAGAGCGAAAATATCCAAATCATGCAAAAGAATGGGCTTGGTTTTGGCTCTTCCCAGCCAAAGGGACCTGTACAGATCAGAGAACCGGGAAAACAGCATTTTGGCATATCCATCCTTCAGTTTTACAAAAAAAGATAAAGGCTGCTTTAACGAGTGCAGGCATAGCGAAATTGGCCTCCGCGCATTCATTACGGCATAGTTTCGCGACTCATTTATTGGAAGACGGGTATGACATTCGAACGATTCAGGAACTCTTAGGCCATAGCAATGTGCAGACCACTATGATCTATACTCATGTGGCAATACGAAATAAACGGGGAATACGGAGTCCTTTGGAAAATCTGTAAAATAACCAAAACATTAAATAATCCCACCGAATTAACGCTCTCTACATGGAAATCTATATCATCAGTTTCAAAACCGCAATGCGAGCGATCATGAAGCAGCCGCCGAAACAGGCTTACCTAACGATGCTCCGCCCGCTGTCTACATAAAATTGTATGTACCAAATCTCCTGGAGGTCAAGTTTTTTTTCACCATTTTCAGAAAAAGCAGCAAAAAAAGTCGTATTTTTTATATGCCCTATAACGAAAAACGCTCGCTCTCGGAAGTGCGCGTTAGTCTTCAGCAGAAAACGCGTTCCGCCGTTCTGTAGCTTCTTTGTCCACGAAAAATTTCAGTGCTAGCGCATGAAGCAGTCACAGGAACCGTCTTATCATGCAGATCAACCCTATCGGAATCTCGGAGCGATTCTTTTTCATCCCATGCGAAAGAAGACTTATGCATGC
>CAZWAS010000140.1:2028-9282 GCA_964631915.1 uncultured Spirochaetales bacterium
GAGCTGAATCAGCACCTCATGCGCCATTATGTAACCCGCAAAACCGCGGATATACCTGGAGAACGCTGGTTCACCTGGTCAAGAGGAAACTTCTCTCAAATCTGATATACGCATTGATTCACTTGACAGAACCTGGAAATAACCATATCGTTTTAAGTAAACAATGTTTATTTCATATACCTTGTTTAAGAGGTGTTCATGGGCATACAGGAAAGAAAAGAACGGAAACAGCTCCAGGAAAGCATATACGCTGCAGCTCGAACGTTGCTTGCGGAAAAGGGACTCGAAGGAGTAACCATCCGGGCAATTGCGGAAAAAATCGATTACAGTGTACGGACCGTTTACCTCTATTATAAAGACAAAGAAGCTCTTCTCGACGAAATGCGCCGAGAGGGATTCGAGCAACTGGCAACCGAAATGGGTACGATTCGAGACTGCGATGCAAGAACCGCCCTTTTCAAGCTCGGTAAGGTCTATCTGCGGTTCGCAGAGGAGAATCCGGAACTGTACAAACTTATGTTTCAAAACCGCATTGAACCGTACCCTCTTGACCCCGCTACCGAAGGACTGTCTTCCCAAATCTTGAAACAAACGGTTTTGAATCTCATGGCATCGCGCAAGGAGAATCCCGAAGGCGCCGAGAGCGCGGCATTCGCCTGCTGGTCTTTGGTGCACGGCATGGCATCGCTTTTCTCGACAGGGATATATAAAGAAATCACCGGAAAAGAAAGGGAAACGCTGGTGCGGGAAGCATTCGCGTTCCTTTTCCCGGAACACTGAGCAAGAACGAGGTCGACCATGAAAACAACTGCAAAACTCACTATGCTGGTTGCGATATTCGCAACAGCGTTTCCGTCCGCAGGGCTTTTTCCCCTGCAACTCGGCACAATAACCGTCTCATTTTCCACAGGACCAGCGTACACCCATACCAAATGGTTCGGAATCATTCCAGTAAAACTCACTCCGCAGATCGCAGTGTGGCTCGAAGATGCAAACGGCTCTTACGTCCAAGAGCTCTTTGTGACGAAAAGGAGCGCCACGTCGGACTGGGCCGGAGGGAACGATATATGCAGACCTGAAGCGCTCCCTGTGTGGTCACACAGCAGAGGGTTAAGAGCGCAGAACGGTTCTTTCATGCCCTCGAAAAACACCCCTTTGCCCGATGCAGTCAGCGGAGCCACTCCGCAGAAGGATTTCTCCATATCGGTGAATATTCTTCCGACTCTGCGTTCAGGAATATACATCGTCAAAGCTGAAATCAACAGTTCTTTCGATTATAATGCCACGTATGCTGAAAAACTGTCGAAGGAGAGCCCGTATTACAACGGCGTAAACGGCCAGCCCTCCCTCGTGTATGCGGCTAGACTCGAAATAGGCGGAGTGGATTCAACAGTCAGGCTTTCTCTGCAGGGGCACGGCGATGTGCTCGGTAGAAACGGAAGCATCGATACGAACATCTCAGGAATTACCGACGCCCTTTCGATGATCGAAAGCATTACTGTAACCTATAGAAACTGAGGTTCCGGTATCGGCGCGGACGGAAACAGCTCTCGGGAACTCACATGCGCCATCTCGGTGCACGTGTGACTCTGGGGGCTGCCCTGTGATAAGTGATCTCGGGATACCCAACGAGCACCACAGCATACACGTGATCCCGCTTGGTGAGTCCGATGATCTCCTTGCACCGTGTACTGTTGTTCATCGCTTTTTGTGCGAGAGTCACGAAGCACGTGCCGAGTCCTAAGGCCTGGGCCATAAGCACGATGTTGTACCCTGCGAGCACGCTGTCTTCCATAGGCGTGGGAATGACCTTTTGGGAATGTATGACTATCACAGCCGGCGCATGATAAAAGATCGGATCGTCTCCTTTTTTGAATCGGTCGATCATATCCTTCAGGTTCTGGCCGTAATGTTTGTCCCTGAGAAAGGCTCTATTGTACTTCGAGGTGAACAACCATATGCAGGCTTTCAAAAAACCGCTGTTCACCACAACGCTCAGTCCGCTGTATATCTTTTGAAATTCGTTTTTCAGTCGGAACTTCGTCTCGTCCCTCGTGATGACTGTAAATTCGAAGGAATGGCTGTTGCCGCCTGAAGGAACGAACTGCGCAGTTTCCACGAGCTTTTCGATGATTTCGCGTTCCACAGGCCGTTTCTGAAAATTCCTTACACTCCTTCTGTACGCGAAAAACGTTTCCAGAGCTTCGGGTGTGATGGAAAACATTTCATCCGGCGTCAGCGCACAACCTTTGGGGCCGGATATGGAAATGGCCTTGTTCGGACACACTGCGAAACAATGAAAGCACTGAGAACACCGTATCTTCGATGGTTCTACGTGTTTTATGCCCGAAAGTGCCTGATTCTGTATGCATTCACGGATACACGTTCTACATCCAGTGCAGAGAGATTCATCTATTTCGATAATTGCATTCATTGCATTCCTCCAGCATACAGCACCGTACAGCTATTGCATCATATATTGGTATATAGGAGCGATGAAATCGAAAACGCCGAGCCGATGCTTTCTCATACTACGCCTATACTCTAAGGAGAAACGTAACTATAATCAATATAGGATTCCTGCAGCCGCTCCTTTGCATACTACGCGAAACCTGGTACTCTTTATAGCAGGAAGGGAAAAGGATGAGTATATTGTATTATGACTGTACAGGGGGGATTTCCGGGGATATGCATCTCGGTGCTATGCTGGATCTCGGAGTTCCTGAGGAATACCTCCGGACACAGTTGGCAGGGCTCGATGTGCACGGGTATTCCCTGTCTGTGCGAAAAGAAAAGCGAAAAGGCATAGAAGGGACCAAAGCAGACGTACGTGTAGAAGATGAGCACGCAAGCGAAGGTTCCCATCACAGCAGGCATTTCACCGATATAGAGAAGCTGATCGTTTCGAGTACCATACCTGAAAAAGCCAAAAGCTTAAGCATTGCCATGTTCAAAAAACTCGGCGAAGCGGAGGCGAAGGTACACGGAGCGTCCTTGGAAGAAGTTCACTTCCATGAGGTTGGGGCCGTGGATTCCATAGTCGATATTGTGGGGGCCGCCCTGTGTATCGATTATCTCAAGCCGGAGAAGATCCTATCCTCGCCAGTGGAACTAGGCGGAGGATTCGTGACATTCAGCCACGGAACGTTCCCGGTACCGGCACCGGCCACAGCGGAACTCGTGAGGGGAATACCTATCACAACCGGCAGAATTCTGTTCGAAGCCACCACCCCTACGGGAGCTGCCATCATCTCGACTCTCACCGACGAATTCGTGAACGGGATATCCTTCACCATCGAGCGCATCGGGTACGGCGCGGGAACCAAAGACACAGAAACACCGAACCTGCTCAGGGTGTTCCAATGCGCATCGCCGGGAGGGAAAGATGCCGAAACGAGCCGCGAGATCATGGTCGAATGCACCATCGACGACATGAATCCCGAGATATACGACTACCTCTTCGCGAAGCTCTTCGAAGCAGGAGCTCTCGATGTATTTCTCACGCCTGTGATCATGAAAAAAACGAGGCCGGGACTCGTACTGAGCGTGCTCTGCCCGAGTGCCGGAGTTTCCGCAGTGAAGGATTGCATTTTCTCCCACACTACAAGCATAGGGCTCAGGGCGTATGAAATCGAGAAAATCTCGCTCGCGCGTGATACATCGATCCTGAGCACTCCTTACGGTGACGTGAGGATAAAACACTCGTACTACCGTGGCAAACGTGTACGCAGCAAACCGGAATACGAAGATCTGAAAAAAATGGCCGAAGTGTCAGGGAAAAGTATCGGCGAAATTCTCGAAGAGGTGGAAGATATGCGCAGGGAGGATGAGAGAACGCAATGAGGCCTGAGGGAAAACTCGAAATGCTGAAGGCATACCTCGGGAATCTCGGTTCCTGCGCAGTCGCGTTTTCCGGTGGAGTAGACAGCTCGTTCCTCACGGCAGTTGCGCATGACGCGCTCGGAAACAAGGCCATTGCCTTCACGATAGACAGCCCCTACATTCCGCGCTGGGAACTGGAAGAGGCAAAAGACATAGCAAAACGCATAGGCATTAGGCATGAGATCGTGGTTCTGGGCATAGGAGAAAACATCCGAGACAATCCCAAAGAACGCTGCTACCTCTGCAAAACAGCTGTGTTCTCCGAAATAGTGAAAAGGAGTAAGGTGCTGGGAATCCCTGAGGTGCTGGACGGCACGAATGCCGACGATCTGGGAGATTACAGACCGGGTCTCAAGGCGCTCGCCGAGCTTTCGGTGAAAAGCCCCCTCTTGGAACTCGGATTCACGAAATCGGATATCAGAGGTCTTTCAAAGAGCCTCGGCCTTCCTACGTGGGACAAACCCGCTTACGCATGCCTACTCTCACGGCTGCCCCACGGCACGCCCATAACCATCGGCGAACTGCGGAGCATAGAAGAGGCGGAGCGGTTCCTCATGGAAAGAGGCTTCCGTGCGGTCAGGGTAAGGAGCCACGGGAACATAGCGCGCATAGAAGTCGCCCGCGAGGAGCGCAGAAAACTTTTCGACGTGGCTCTGCTCGATGAAATTTCCGCGAAACTCAAGAGCCTCGGCTACGCATTCGTGACCATAGAATGCGAAGGGTATAAAACAGGGAGCATGAACTGATGAATGAATTAGAAACCATACTTGCTGAAGTCCGTTCCGGCGCCCTGGGGATCAAAGAAGCGTCGGCGAAAATCGAGGAGCAGTACTTCAAGGATCTTGGACATTCGACCATCGACAACCACAGGGAACGGCGAGTCGGGTATCCTGAAGTCGTGTACTGCGCAGGAAAAACTCCGGAACAGGTGGAACACATCATTTCCTACATGTACCAGCGTAAAAGCAACATTCTCGCCACTCGGGCGGAACAGCAGGTGTTCGATAGAATACGATCTCTGTACCCTGAGGCTGAATACAACGCGCTCGCCAGAACCATAGTGATCAGGAAGAAGCCTCCGGAAAAAACCGCCACATACATAGCAGTGGTCACTGCAGGCACATCCGATGCGCCTGTTGCGGAGGAGGCTTTCGTGACTGCAGAACTCTTCGGAAACCGAGTGGAGAAAGTGGTCGATGTCGGAGTAGCAGGCATTCATCGGCTTTTCCACAAACTCGATGTGCTCCGCAACGCGAAGGTGCTCATCGTAGTGGCAGGTATGGAGGGGGCTTTGGCGAGCGTGGTGGCTGGCCTTGTCGATAAACCGATCATCGCGGTTCCCACGAGCGTCGGATACGGTACAAGCTTCGGTGGCCTCGCAGCGCTTCTTTCCATGCTTAATTCCTGCGCAGGTGGAATAAGCGTAGTGAATATAGACAACGGATTCGGAGCCGGCTATCTCGCGAGCATGATCAACAAGCTGTGAGCCGTATCAGCGCACACAGGTAGTGCATACCTCGCAGGGCGCATCTTGTTCCTTCTTTTTTTCCGTCTCACATGCGGAAAAAAGTTCCTTGTAATCCCGGCCGTACCGATACCATCTGCTCGTTGGGTCGTTTATTATAGCTTCCCATGCAGGATCGGTGAGCTGTTTGAAAGCATCGGCATATGCATCTACCCAACGCACCACATCGGGGTCGTGGATGATCGCATCGGAGTTCGTGTGCCCTGCAGGTATAATGTGTTCATCCACAAGGTCGCGCAGGACCTGCGGGTTGTCTATAATCATGCAAGGGCGTTTGAGGTTGCCGTTTTCATTATAGGGAAACCGTTCGCGAATGCTCCTGAAGAACGGGGAATTTGCGACTTCGAGAAGACTTTTCTGCCGTATGTTGTCCGAACTGAAATGGGCGAACACACAGGGTTCGACATTACCGGTGTTAAGGATATGGAGATAATGTCTGCCGCCTGCGAGGCACCCGCCGGCCTGCGGACCGTCGTTCCAGAAATCCGCCAGAAATATAGGAAGCTTTCTGCGCATTTCCGCCACACGATTCCCTGCGTACACCCGTTGCTCGGGAGTCATAACGAGGCTCAGGTCGGGATCCCTGCCCACAGGCATGAACATGAAATACCAGCCGAACAGTGCCCCCTTATCGCTGAAAAACTTAGGAAATGCATCGTCCGTGAGAGTATATACGTTATGCCTCGTCTCGGTGGCGCTGAAGCCGAACAACACTTTCTCTTCCCGCAGGATGGTCATGGTATCCATGATGCGCTTGAATACGCCCTTCCCTCTCCTCGCATCCGTTTCCGCTTCGTATCCTTCTACGCTGATCGCTGGCGCTACATTGCCGAGCCGTGCGAGCTTCCTAGCCGCTTCCCTATCTATGAGCGTCCCGTTTGTGTACATCATGAAAAACATATCGTGATGTTTCTTGAACAGCCTGAAAAGGCTTTCTTTCAAAAGGAAAGGCTCTCCCCCGGATATGACGACGAAATAGATACCCAATGCCTTGGCTTCCCGGAATATCCGGTCCAATTCTGCTTCGCTGAGCTCTTCACCTTTGTCGTAGAGCCCGGAATAACAGCCGGTGCATTTGAGGTTGCATTTCATCGTGGGACTTACCACTATGAAGGTCGGTACATGGTCTCCCTGTTTCGAGCGCGCCCGCCGCTTCCCTGCACCGATCACATACTGGTTGTACACCAGATTTTTGAACACCTGTTTCCTATAGACCGGATTCAGGTTCCTCCCAAATCGCAAAAACAGTTCGAGAAATGCAGGATTTTCTTCGAGAGAATTCTGTATGTTTTCAATGGCGGTCCGCACGGAATACGCCTTGAAGTCGAGCCGTTTTCCGAGCGCCAACAACTTTCTGAAATTCCGTTCTTCTCCGTTCAGATACCCGCTCACTTTGTTCACCACAATGTGCCGGGTTAACGCGTTATTCAGCATCATGCCATCCTCCCTATGGGTAGACGAATCGTCATATAGGAAAGCAACACAGTGTTGCTAAAACAACTAAGTGTTGCTATAGTAGATATACTTACGAGCGATCGATAAGTCAAACGACAATCATGGCAAATCCGTACGTTATGCAACAGATAGAAGGGAAATGTATATGAAAAAAGAGAAGAGAAGAAAATTTTTAGGAGAAGGGTAAAATATTTTTTAGTAATATAGTTAGTTGTTGTTTTAGTTTTGTTATGATTTGGTTATTAATAGTTTTATAGTTGTTGATAGTAGGTTTTGGATTTTTTGTTTATGTTTTAAATTTTTATGTTTGAAATAAAAAAATTTAATATATTTTTGAGTATGTGTTATTGGGTTTTAAATATAGTTTAAGAGATTGTAGGATTGTTATGTTT
>CAZWAS010000141.1:0-5101 GCA_964631915.1 uncultured Spirochaetales bacterium
GGTCCTTATACCGGCGAAGCGACGGAACATGGAAGGATCGAATTCGGCCAGGGCATCTGCGGTCAAGCTGCGGCGAAGAAAGCGACCCTTTTGGTGCAGGACGTGAGGCGCGAAGGAAACTACCTGGCGTGCAGCGCCAAAGTCCGATCGGAGATCGTTGTACCTATCCTCAAAAGCGGTGAGATCAGAGGAGAGATCGATATCGATTCGCATACTCTTAATGCATTCTCCGCGGCTGATCAAATTTTCCTCGAACGCCTTGCCAAAGAGATAGCGCCGCTTTTGCCCTAGCCGGTTTCGACATTCATTGCCATGTTCTTTTTGAAAAAGCACGGATTTCTTTGTTGATCTTTTTCCATCTGGCCTTTTCGGCGAGCAGCGCAGACTGATCTTTCCTCCGTTCTAGGTAGGCGATTTCCCGTCTCATTTTTTGGTAATTCAAAAAGCGTGCAGGCTGAAGCCGGCCCGATGCGAGGGCTTCCTTGACGGCGCAGTCTGGTTCTGCTTCGTGCTTGCAGTCCGAGAACCTGCACTGCAGCGCGAGTTCCTCTATATCGCTGAAATTCGTTGAAATGCTTTGCTCGTCGCACCAGAGCTGCAATTCCCGCATGCCCGGAGTATCGATGATGAGCCCGCCATCAGGGAGGAGGAAAAGTTCACGGACTGTCGTAGTATGCCTTCCCTTGCTGTCAACCTGCCGAACCTCGGCGGTTTTCCGAACGTCTTTCCCCACTAGCGCGTTGAGGATCGTCGATTTCCCCACTCCCGAAGAACCGAGGAGGGTTGCGGTTTTCCCTTTCCTAAGGAACGGTTTCAGCCGTTCTATTCCCTTTTGCTCCTTGGCATTTAACGGGACGACCGGTACTCCGAATACCGCTGCCTCCGTTTTTGCCACAACGGCTTCGATGTCCTCGCAAAGATCCGTCTTATTGAGTACTACAACGGGTACGACTCCGCTTTCATACGCGAGCGTAAGGTAACGCTCGATTCTCCGGATGCTGAAATCGCCATCGAGTCCGGTGATGATAAATGCCGTATCGATGTTGGCGGCTATAGGTTGCTCTGTACAAACGTTTCCCGCGCTTTTTCTGGAAAACAGAGTTTTCCGGCGGAGTATGCCGCGGATGACGGCTTTCTGTTCCCCCTTAAGGATCGACACCGCTACCCAGTCGCCAGTGACGGGGAAAATTCCCATCTCGCGGCTTTCCTGTTTCAGATTGCCCGACAGGTCTGCGTGGAAGTCGCCGTATTCCGTAAAAACTCTGTAAGAATAGGTATGCTGAAGCGCTATCCGTGCCGGAACCAGATTGTGGGCGGCATATGGTTCGAACGCCTGTTCGAAAAAAGAATTCCATCCGAATTCCTGTAAGTTCACGATTGTTTCCTCTCTGTGTTTGAAAAATGCATACACTGCTTTCCGTCAGTATCGAGAAACGACACATAACAGAAACCTTTTATACGTCGTCCGAGAGGAATAGCGCTGTCTTGAATTATACGGGAGCGGTATTACCCCTTCAGACCTGAAACTGTGTGGGATACTATGTCTACTCGCATATTCCGCCCTCCTTGAAAGAAAGGATCGCAATGAACATAGCATACGTTTATGCTGTTTGTCAAATACACGGTGCAGTGCGAAAAAGGATGCCGATCACAGGGAAAACCCAAAATATCACTTTATCCGTTTTTCCGTGTACTTCTTTCGGACCGGTCGGATGAGAATGAACGATACTATGACGATCCCCGCAAACCCTATGTACATCGCGGTGAATACCCAGGAAGGGAAGTCGTAAAAGATAATGGAACGGATAAGCCTTCCGACAAAGGAAATATCCCGTTCTACGGTCTGTCCTGCCATGAGCCGTAGATCGTATTCCCAATTCGTGAGAGGGCAAAGCACGCCGATTACTGCTTCTATGCCGACAAATATCACTGCACAGAGATGCACAATCCTGAATATCAAATTTCGGATCCATGCCCAGCGCGCTGCAGCGCCTATGAGGATGCTTAGTTCGCCTCCCACGCAAAAGCACACGTAACAGAAATGAAACACGACGAGTGCATCAGCCAGAAAAGCATACATACGGTATTATACATCCTTTCCATTCATGAATCCTACCGGATATACTCACCCACACCGAGGAACGGCAGAAAAAAACTTCACCGTCGGGTGAGATCTTCTATCCTGTGTACGCCGTTCCGCGTTTTTCTCAGCCTGTGTATTACTCCTTCCAAAGCCTCGACGCTTCCGTCGGGATGGCATACAAGAGCGGAAGAGGTGGGAATGCCGTACCCGATCGTGTCCTCCTCGCAGAGGCTGAGGAGAGTTTTCAGCTCTTCCCAGTCTTCTGCCTCTCCATGTGTGTCGCAGAGCAGGTGGGCGAATCCGAGGCAGGGGAAGGCCTCTGCAGTGGATTCGTCGTTCGGATCCTTCCACCGTACCCAAGAATTGGCAAGCATAATGCTCCCTGCCGAGAGACCGACAAACAGTTTCCCTGAAAAGCACAAGTCTTTAAGAAATCCGTCCATCGCCTTTTCCCGAAGTATGCGTATACCTTCCTCCACATCCCCCCCGCTCATGAACACGAGGTCGGCATCTTCGAGTACCTTTTTCGCTTTGTCGATATCGGCATGTGCGGAGGAAATGGGGGCGAGCCTCACATCTCCGCAGCCTGCTTTTTTCAGGTATCTCCCCATAAAAAACAAGAACGCCTTATTGTCTGAGCTTGCGGTTCCTACGTATGCCACATTTGGTTTTTGTCGTTCTGTTTCGCCGAATATGCGCTGGAGGATCGGATCCGGTCCCTTTCGGTTTGAAGAACCTCTGCCTCCTGCGAGAAGATATATGGGTTTAATGTTCGATGAGCTCATGCATGCTCCTGTTTGTCTTTTTCGATATAGTCCTCGATATGAATCGGGAACGAAGTTTTCACGAGTTGGTACTTTCCCGACAGTTCCGGTACGAGGAAATCGTCCTTCTGTATGAAGACTCTCGCTTTCTTGCCGTAGAGGCTTTTAAGCGCATGTTCTGCTGCGCGAAACGACTCGGTATACTGTTCCGTTTCAGGCACTAACTGAAGCACGTAGGTATCGGATTCGGTTTGGCAGAGCATATATTCTGCAATGCCTGAGATTCCGCCGAGTACAAAATCGAGCTGCCTGTGGGTCACAAGTTTCCCTTCAGTAGTAAGTGTGATGCATTTCCACCTTCCTTCTATGGCACTGAGCACGATTCCGTGGTTTCTGCCGCAGGGACAGGTTCCGCTCGCTTCGATCCTTCCGAGATCGCCGATGTCGAAGCGCAGGAGCGTATACCACGGGTTTTTGAACGGAGTGACGAGGATCCTCCCGAGGAGAGGTCCACCGTGTTCTTCCTTAAACGGTTCCATGTCGACTCTGCAAAAATTCGTGTTCTGGTGAAACAACCCCTTTTCGCATTGCATGAACACATACCCGGTTTCCGTGGAGCCGTGCGAGCTTACGAGCGGAGATTTGAACGCTCTGCCGATCTGGCGCAGTTGGAACAGGGTGGGATACTCGAAGGTGATAATGATAAGCGGCGGTTGATACACAGGGGTTCCTGTCTCGGTTGCATAGCGGGCGAGTTTCGCGAGGTAGGACGGATTCGCTTCCAGAACGACCGGTTTGAACATGTCGAGTTCCCGGATCATCCTTTCATACAGAGGGGGAGTCCACAGAACGGGGCTCACTCGTTCGTTGAGAAATAGAAATCTGCCGTCCATACGTTCTTCCATGGGGAGCAAGACATCATCGCTCCTTGTGCCGACCGCTAGGGAACTTGTCAGTATCGCTTCTTTATGTGTTCCTGTGGCTACTCCGGCTGTATGGGAATTGAGCAGCCAAGAACTGCGCTCCGATGCATCCCACCATGACTGATTCCATATATTCGATACCCGTTCATCCGTCGTGCCGCTGGTCGTAACTATTTCGATATCCTTCGATGTGAGTCCGGCTTCCATGATTTCCTGGGATTTTACGAATCCGTAGGGAAAATGTTCTCGTATCTCCTTTTTCGTAAGCACAGGCAGAGCATTGTAGCGTGCATCTATGCTGTGCAAAGGGCCGGGATCGAATGGTTTCCAGGCTGCATATGCTCCAAGCGAACCGAGCGCTGTTTCTATCAGTGCGGCGGATTCGGAGAAATACTGTTCGGGAAACGTGAATCGCGGAGTTCGGTTCATATATGCCTCGCATGAATGTGTTTTCTTGACAAAAATGTACAAGTGTGTTTTTATTATGGCTCACGGGCCCATAGCTCAGTTGGTTAGAGCACCTGACTCATAATCAGGGAGTCCAAAGTTCAAATCTTTGTGGGCCCATAATTTTTGACAGGCGCAGCGAAATAAAAAGCCGGTCTTTCACCGGCTTTTAAATGCCCGGAAGAACACATCTGGTTCTTCTCCTCAGGCCTTACGCTTTTGCTTAGGTACCCTAGCATTTCATGTACTGTGGACGTTTCTGTAAACTGTGCCGGTTGTTACCGGCCTTCTCCAACAGGTGGTTCCATATACACCTCCTGTCCAGTTAGTTGTTGTATGCAGTAAACCTCTCTGGGTAGAATTTTATTCCATTTCCTCCAGAAGTCAAGACTTTTTATTCTTCGACTGAAATGGTACAATCCGCATCATGGAACTATTAAAGCAGCACCTCGCACAAAAGCAGGGATTCATTTGCGATATGGATGGAGTTCTATATCATGGAAACCGCCTTCTGCCAGGAGCGAAAGACTTCATCGAATGGTTGAAAAACGAAAACAAGGCTTTTTTATTTCTCACGAATTCGAGCGAACGGTCTCGGCGGGAACTCAATCAGAAGCTTCAGAGGTTCGGTGTGCATGTCGCTGAAGATAATTTTTACACGAGCGCTCTTGCAACGGCTGGGTTTCTCGCTTCTCAGAAACCTGGAGGAAGCGCATATGTCATAGGAGATGCAGGGCTCACCAATGCGCTGTATGATGTAGGGTTTTCGATGAACGATATGAATCCCGATTATGTAGTAGTAGGGGAAACACGGAGTTATAATTTCGAGAAAATCGAGAAAGCCGTCCAATTGGTGAGAAACGGTGCCAAACTCATAGGTACCA
>CAZWAS010000141.1:5111-9264 GCA_964631915.1 uncultured Spirochaetales bacterium
GATGTGACAGGTCCCTCCGAAGCAGGGATTGTGCCTGCATGCGGATCGCTCATAAAGCCTATCGAACTGTCCACAGGAGTGCATGCATATTTTGTCGGGAAACCGAATCCCCTCATGATGAGGCAGGCGGTGAAACGGCTCGGATGCAAGAGGGAAGAAGCGGTCATCATAGGGGATAGAATGGACACTGATATCATAGCAGGTATAGAAGCGGAGATCGAAACGATCCTCGTGCTGAGCGGTGTCACTTCGCGAGAAGACTTGAATCGGTTCGCTTACCAGCCGCATTTCATCCTGGAAGGAGTCTACAGAATTCCCGAAATTATGCGGTAACACAGGCACTATTATTCAGTACTAAAAAATCATAGTTCGGTATATAATAGCATCAGGTGGGCCCTGAAGTCCAAAAAAGTGGGGTGTTCTATGAAGCGAATTTCTGTTCTATTCCTGTTTCTGATCCTGTCTGGAATGCCTGTTTTTTCACAATCGAACGCCATACTCGACGAGTATCTTGCGCTGGAAACCGCATCGTTTCGGCATTCCGCATACATAATACTGTCAGCAGCGAACCTCATTCCTGAAGATGCCTCAGTGGAGGATGCGCTTACGAAACTCGATTCCTTGAAATGGTTACCCGTTCAAGGAAAAGAACAGGAAACGATCAATCTCGGGGATCTGTCATTTCTCGTCATGAAAGCGTTCGATTTGCCGGGAGGATTGCTTTATTCGCTGTTCCCAAGCCCGAGATACGCTGTGCGTGAGTTGTTGCATAGGGGGATCATCATAAACCACGGGAATCCGAACCGTCAGGTTTCCTCTGAAGAAGCTATGCGTATCATACGTATGGGGCTCGATTGGAAGGGGGTACGCTCATGAAACAGAGGATCTTGGCAGTTTGTGCTTGCATGATTTTCTTGTTCGGCCTGCCGGAGGCTTTTGCACAGGACTTCGGAGGATCCATCGAAAACATTACAGGATTGCTTTTTCAGGATCCTTTTGGGCTGAGCCAAAAAGACAAGGTGAGCCTCTGGTTCGATTCGGGCGATGAACGGCCGGTTGCTTTTACTGCGCGTGGAAGCTATACATTTACTCCCGAGGTGCCGGTTCTGCTGAATGTGGACGAATTCGTGCTGAAGTGCAACGCAGACAACCCGGGCAATGGGCTTTCCCGGTTCGGATTCGACCTCGGAAGGTTCACGTATTCGGAATTCTCAGGAGAGGTGCTTTCCCATGTTCTAGACGGCTTCAATTTCCGATTCGAATATCCAGTCGTGGATGTTTCCGCAGGGTTCGGGTTTTCCGGTATTCTTTTCAAGCCGACATCGACCCTGCTCCTTTCAAAGCGCGATTACGCCGCGTGGTCGGATACCGGCCTCATACTGGCACCGCCTCGCCTTATAGGAGCATTCGAGGCGGATTTCGGTTCCCTATTTCTCCGCCAAACCATGCATGTTTCCGCTCTGTTTCAGGTGGATATACCCAGGTTCGATACCGCAAACGCTGCATATCGGTACATCGAAGAGGGTGAAACCGTATTCGATCCTTCCAGAGGAGGCAGGCTCAGCACCCAGTATTTCGGCCTCGGATTCGAAGGGCCGCTTATCCCCGGCCTGTTCTGGAACGGGTACGGATATTTGAACACCGGCAGAGTGCTGTCGTATATCGACGGAGTCTATACATATAAGCCCATCATGGCTTTTCTCGCAGGGATCGGCGTGCGATACTACTGGGAAGCGCTCCTGAGCTCGTTGTTTTCGTTCACCTTCGAGTATTCGAGCGGAGACCCCGATCAGACGAGCTATGTGGAAGGGAATACCAGCGAGTGGTCGAATCAGTTCATACCGCTTTCAGCGACTACCCGTGGAGCTCTGTTTTCTCCGCGCCTCGGGAACATCTTTTTCATGAACATAGAGTATTCCATGAAACCATTTGGAACCGCCGCATCGAGTTTTCTGAACAGTCTGCAGCCTTTTGTCAAAGCGTGGATGTTTTTCCGCTCTACCGAAGCTCCTATATCGGAATCGGGACTCCTTCCGACGGCATCCGGACTCTACCTCGGCACGGAGGCGAATGTGGGGGTGAATTATCGACCTTTCTCCGATTTAGGAGTGGCTTTGACAGGAGGTTTGTTCCTGCCGAACGCAAGCGTGTTCGCAGCAGAGAAAGGCAGTGTGCGGGGTATTCTCAAGATCGAGGTTTCGTTCAGTTTCTGATAGTTGGAGTATCACTGACGATGCTCGATCGGTGCGATACATTTTAGGATTGAAAAGAGGTACGCATATGAAAAGATATTGGCTTGCAGTGCTCATCGTTCTGATGGCGCTCGCTGCGCTTCCTGCTCAGGAAAAGGTCGAAATTGCGGATATCCAAGGCAAAGTCGAGGTAAAAGGAAAAAGCGGAGACTGGATGCCTGCTCAAAAGGGCCAGCCCTTGAGTTCCGATATGTGGATATCCACAGGGTTCGGAGCAAAAGCCGTGCTCAATCTCATCGCGTCGACCATCGAAGTTCAGCCGTTGACCCGCATGACTGTGGGAGAGCTCGCAAAACAGGGAGATTCGATCAAGACTACGGTGAATCTGAAAGTGGGGAGAATTAAGGCCAAAGTGCAGACCACCGAAGGGGTAACGCACGATTTTAAAGTGCTTTCCTCCACTTCTACTGCTGCGGTTCGGGGCACCGAATTCGACTATGACGGGTATGTGCTCAAGGTCACGAACGGCGTTGTGGATTTTCAGATGTCTTCAGGAAAGCTGGAAATCGTGTTCGCAGGAGAGGTGAACGGCGGGGAACAAACATTGAAAGAGGCGTTTACCGTGTCGCCTTCCACAGTGCCTGCAGCGTATTCCGCGCTCACTGGTCAGACAACGGCTCAGGTCGCGAGCTATGCCGGTTCGCTTGTCGTTGAGGTGAGGTAAAAGGAGAAGCGTATGAAAAAGTTACTAGGCTTAGCTGTTTTTGCAGCTGCCGTGCTGCTTTCATGCAGCCAGGGCGATGAGGGTGGAAGCGTGGTGCTGCGCTTCAATCCCGGCACCGAGGCAAAGGCCGCAGGAACTGTAGCCTACACCCATGTTCGCGTATTTCTCGTGTCTTCGAACAATGCGTTTTTCCTCATGCCCGACGGAGGCTACTATGCTGAACAAGACATAAGGGGAAACAGCACTGTTTCCATTGAAAACATCCCTGCAGGAAACTGGAATGTCATCATCTCTGCTGGTACAAAGAGCGGAACCGTGTTCAACACCACCAGGTATGGTGAATCCGGTTCCGTGTACATAGCTTCCGGCGTAAGTACCCAGGTATCAGTAGTTCTCTCGAACACGCCGGTTGCCTCAGGAACTCTTGCCGGAAAAAGCGTAAAAGCTGTCGTTTCTTTACCGGATGCGGTATATGCATCGGATGACTCGAGCGTGTACGCAGGTTCTTCGGTCGATGTCATGGCTTCTCTTGCGAGCCTGCCCGCAGGTTATTCGGTCAATTCTGTATCGAAAGGAACATTTTTCGCATCGAGCATAGGCCAAGCCGGTGTACCGGAGCTCTGGGTGAATACGAACAAGGGCATAGTGCCGTACAGGAACGGACAGTACGTGACCACATTTCAGAAAGACAGTATCAATGTCACGAAGTCTGGAGCTCTCTATAACAAGGAAAACGGAGAGCTCGTCGTATTCTACCAGAGGCCCAAAGGGCTCGGAGGCGTGTATGTCGCATACGATAATAAGGCTACTCCTGAGTCGTGGGACTGGATAACAGTGGATCAATTGCAGGGTGTTATTTCAGGTGAACTCATTCTAGACCTCGCCATGCGGCAGGACAACGGCTACTTCGCCACAGTGCTCGGATCGTTCATCATGTCCAAAGACACGATGAAAGGGATCACCAGCGGCTCGGATGTGATGAGCAAAGCGACATTCTTCGAGGTTTCCAAGGACGGAGCAGTGCTCCAAATAGTTTCGCTCGGCTTTGGTCCTGGCACGACTATGTATATCGGTACTGCAAAAGGGGTTTTCAAAGCTGAACTGGATGCGCAAGGGATTCCGAAAAGTTTCACTGTGGTTTCCGGTCTTGCGAGCTTCCCCTGCTATAAAATCGCTGTGAGCGATCAGTACGCAGCATTCGTGGGGGGCTGCGAAGTCATGTTCCTTGACCTTTCCA
>CAZWAS010000142.1:0-798 GCA_964631915.1 uncultured Spirochaetales bacterium
AGGCCACGGGTGCTTTATCATGGCTACGTCGCTGGAACACACGGCACACGCTTCGACTCGTATCAAAACTTCTCCGGCCTTCGGTTCCGGAACAGCGGTTTCCCTTACTTCCAGTTTTTCGGGACCCATAACGAAAGCCGCTCGCATTGTTTTCGGTGTTTTCATATGCATTAAAAGCTGGAAATTACCGTCCTTCCCAGTACTCCTCCTTTCTCAATGTTCGTAAGGGCCCGGTTGACATCCTCTAATGAGATCGTTTCGAAAATTTTTGGTGTTATTTTCCCGCTTTCCACGAGCTGTATGGCTTCACGCAAGCCCTGTTTTGTGGAAACCTTGGTACCGACAAGGTGCCATTGATTGTTATGCATGCTGATCATGGGGATCGGCACGGGTTTAACCGGATCATACCCCATGATGATGCATGTTCCGCCTTTTTTGAGAGAGGGGAGTGTCCATGCGATGGTTTCTTCCCTTCCCACGCCTTCGAGCACTACATCGAACCCCATACCGGCAGTCAGTTCCCTGGCGGATAACAGCGGATCTCTTTCCCGGCAGTTGATTGCGGCTGTTGCGCCTAACTGTAATGCGAGCCCTAATGCTTCCGCGTTTATATCCGCCACAACAACTTCCAATCCCATGAGGGTTGCGATTTGAACCGCATTCAATCCCAACCCACCGGCACCGACTACGAGAAGCTTCTGCCCTGCATGAACCCTCACCATATGTATCAGGGCGTGGTAAGGCGTAGCTACAGCGTCGGGAATGACGGCCATAGCGGGAAAGGGCGTATTAGAGTGG
>CAZWAS010000142.1:808-9172 GCA_964631915.1 uncultured Spirochaetales bacterium
TACAGAGATTTGATGCAGGCATACGCACATACTGAGCATACCCGCCGTTTCGTTCAAACCCTAACCGAGTGATGGATACGCAGAGGTTTTCCCGCCCCGAGCGGCAGAGTTCACACTCTCCGCAGCTTACGATGAAATACGCGACGCCTTTGTCGCCTACGGAAATGCCGCGAACTCCCGACCCTACGGCAACCACCTCGCCTGCAATCTCATGACCGGGAATATGAGGGAGCGTGATGAAACTTTTAAGCTGACCCGTGACTATTTTTATATCGGTAAAGCACATGCCGCAGGCTTTTACCTGCAGCACAACCTCTCCATGTCCTGGGACCGGGTCAGGCACATCTTCATAAATCAAATTCTCGTTGTAACCTTTCAAGACCATTGCTTTCATAAATCGTCTCCCTCGGCCTTTTACCGATTAGATGCCTCGGTGCGCTTATTCGAGTGCAGGTTTGTACGGAATTGCTGGTGCAAATACGTTGTAAAGGGTGAGTGTTTCCTCGATCCTCCGTATAGCGTGCGTGGTATTCGGAGGCACTATGATCACCATCCCCGGTTCAATGGGAAATTCACCTTTCCCTTCGATAAACATAGTCGCCTTCCCTTTCAAAGGATAGATGAGATCAGGCTGATCGACATGCCGATGATCCGGGAGGGATATCCCGGCCTGGAGTTCTATGAGCATCACGGTAAGGGGAGTTCCGTCTTTTTCACGCGTGTATATCCATTTGATCCTGCTGCTTTTATCCATGAAGTGCCCTTCCCAGGGCACATCATCAATTTTTTTTACCAATTCGTATCCCATTGTCATACTCCTTGCTTGTACGACAATAATACAACGAAATGCCTTATTGTCAAGATTTTTTTGTCCATATATTCACAATAGGCGAGGATGCAGGATCCACCACTTTGGTACCTCTACAGCCTGCAGCCATGGTGCACAATGTACCCATAGATGCCCAGTGCCTCATAAGTTTTTTGATTTACCAGAGGAAGAACTGGCAGCTTTCAGGCAGCATACTTGATTTTGAAGAAAATTTTTGTTTACATGCGATTGTATGACTATTATACTGTAGAACCATCATAAGAGGTATACATGAAACAAATGCGCGAGGGATTCCTTATCTACCCGACGTTCCTTTCCCTCGGGTTGCTCGGTTTTCTTTTTTCATCAGTCGGCGTCACGCTTCCGGTTTTGAAAACCGCCTTTTCCCTCAGTGTGGATCAAGCGGGATTGGTATCGGCTCTTGTACAGCTCGGCTATGCGATTTTCTGTTTTATAGGCGGGTTGCTGGCTGATAAGTTTGGGAAAAAGGTGATTCTCGTAGCCGGCTGTCTTCTCTATGCAGTGTGCGGGTTCGGTTTGGGGTTTCCCGCAACATTCATTGCCAACCTGATGCTGTATGCTGGTATGGGAATAGGAAGCGGTATGATTTTCATCAGTTCGAATGCGCTCGTGGTAGATCTCTTCCCGGATAAGCGGGATACGTATCTCAATCTCCACCATCTGATTTTTGCCATAGCTTCTTTTTTGAGTCCTATTGTCACTTCCGCGCTCCTCGTGTCCGGAGCAATCTGGTCGACGGTGTATCGCTGGCTCGGCGGCATTTCGTTCCTGACCGGGGTTTTCTTCTTTGTGGTGATTCTTCACGGCCTGAGCCGAAAAGGAACCTCTGGGACAGTGAGCAATGCAGCATTTGTCCGGGCAACGGGGAACTATCGGCAGATGTTTTCGAACAAACTATTTCTGTTACTCCTTTGTTCCGGAATGCTCTCGATCGGATCTCAGTTTGCCATTATCTATCTTCTCGTTATGTTTTTGACGCAGGTCCGGGGTCTTCCTCTTACCAGTGCGAGCGCTATCCTGTCCGTCTATTTCGTTTTTCTGGCGATAGGAAGGTTGCTCTGTTCGCGGCTCGTGCTCCGAATACCTCCGGTGCGTATCGTACAAGTCCTTATCGTTTCCTTGTTCGTGCTGCTTTTTGCCGGCTGGCTGACAAACGGTATAGTGTCCGCGGTTTTTTTTGGTCTGACGGGGCTCGCATGCTCAGGACTGATGCCTACCATGCTAGCGCTTGCGAGCAGAATTCTTCCCGAACAGGTGCGTGGTGCATCGCTCGGAGTTTTTTCCATGTTCGGCGGACTTGGCGGCATGGCTACCACCTATGGTACGGCACTCGTGGCGGCGTATAGGGGCCTTGAAAGAGGCTTTCTGTTGGTCATCGCTGTTTCGGGGGGCGCAATGCTGCTTTTTGCGTTTTTTACAAAGCGTTTTGCTCGCGGAGGGGGCGCTCTCGGAACGAGCCCCACTCGATGATTTGTGTTTTATCTTTCCGGCCCTGACCGGTAGAAATATTTTTGACAAATACGATAACACCTGTACAATCATACTAGTACGGGTTTTCGAGGAGGTTTTCGATGGCGTCGATATACGGGAGTACGACGAGTATGCCCGTTTCCCCTGCGATAGAGGTAAAAAATTTGACTATCAGATTCGGAGATTTTACTGCTGTGGATGATGTGTCGTTCGCGATGGAAAGGAATGCTGCTGTCGGTATAATCGGGCCGAATGGTGCAGGAAAGACAACCTTTGTCAGTCTGCTCACCGGCCAATTTTCACCGACCTCCGGAACGGTGAAATTGTTTGGCCATGATGTCACAAAAACATCGGCTGCACGCCGGGTAACCATGGGCGTGTTGCGTTCGTTTCAACTGGTACAAGTGTTCGACAATTTGACGGTCCACGAGAATATTGCTCTTGCCTTGTACAAAAAAGAAGCAAAGGGACATGCTCTTTCAGCAGGTTTCTTCCATACTCTTTTTCGGAAAGGTTACAAAGAGAAGGTCGATGAAGTCAGGCGGCTTTTCCACCTTTCCCAAGTACGGAATGAGCTTGTCAGCAGCCTTTCGCTGGGTAATAAAAAGAAGCTCGAGATCGCCATGATCTACATCACAGACCCCGAATTGATGATTCTCGATGAACCTTTCGCAGGCCTGGGGGATCAGGAGATCGATGAGGTTCTGTTGGTATTGAAGAAATGCGTGCATAAAAAAACCCTTCTTATTGTGGAACACAAATTGTCCAAGCTGACCGCCGTAGTGGATAAGCTTGCAGTTATGCATGAAGGTCGTCTCATCGCTTATGGCCCATGTGAAGAGACATTGCAGAATCCCGAAGTGCGAAAATCATATTGGAAGCTCACCGAGTGTGAAGCCTGAGGAGCGAGGATCGATGGAAACGGCACAGAGCAGTTTGTTGCATGTCAATAATGTCAGTATCTCCTACGACAACTTAAAGGTTGTGTTCGATGTATCCCTGAGCGTGGATAAGGGGCAGATCGTGTTTTTGTCCGGCCGAAACGGCGCGGGAAAAACTACGCTCTTCCGTTCGATAGCAGGTTTTCTGAAACCTGTGACTGGGAGCATTTTCTTTAAAGGACAGAAAATTAATTCGTTTAAACCCTACGAAGTAGCGCTGAAGGGTATCAAATACATACACCAAGACAAACAAGTTTTTTCTTCCATAACGGTCAAAGAAAACCTGGAGCTCGGCAGTTATGCAACCCAAGATTATGATTGGGACAGAGTACTTGCATATGTCCCCAAAGTGAAGACCCTCATGTCTCGAAAAGCGGGGAATTTGAGCGGAGGAGAAAAACAGATGCTCCTTATCGCCATGGCCCTTCTGGGTAAGCCGGATCTGGTATTGATGGATGAACCCACCGAGGGGCTTGCCCCTCATGTGATCAACGATCTCACCGATGTGTTCCAAAAACTGCGGCACGAGACGACCCTCTTCATCGTGGAACAGAATCTTCCCATGGTCGCTAAATTGGCGGACAAAGTCTATGCTATGAAAGAAGGCCATATTGTAACCGAGGTACTGGAGCACGATGCGATCGTAAAATGCGAATTCGAACAGTATTTATAATTGCTGATGGGAGTGCGTATGAAACGGTTTAAAGTCGATATTCTGATCCCTTTCTTCGTCGTTGGGTTCCTCCTGCTCATAAAATTTATCCTGCCGGGAAACAAGAGCTTCTTTCTGCAGGTCATCATGTATACGATTTATATTATGGGCAATAACCTTCTCATGGGATACATGGGGTATGTGTCTTTCGGACAGCCGCTCTACTTGAGCCTCGGAGGATACGCCGCAGGATTGTATCTGACCCATGTAGGAACCAATCCTTTGTTCGCCCTGCTTTTGTCGATTCTCGCCGGTCTGTGCATCGGCCTGATCATGGGGCCGGTACTCATCAGGTTGAGGGGAAGTTATTTCACCCTGGTGAACGCGGCGTTTTGTGCTATCGGGGTATTCACTTTCGAGACTCTGCTTATAGACATAACCAATGGGAACAACGGGCTTCTATTCAGAAGCAGGATGGCGGCCGGCATTCCGTTCCTCGACATACGGCGTCCGGACAATTTCTATATTTTCGCCCTCGTGGTGTTGCTCGTTCTGTTGCTTCTGTATCGCAGAATGGATCGTTCTAATCTCGGGGCCATGTTCCGTGCGACGCAGGTGAATGAACGCAGGATGAAATTCCTCGGTTACAATACGTTCAAGATCCGCTGGCTGGGCTTCGTCCTCGCCGCTATTCTTTCTACTATAGCAGGCGGTCTTTTTGCCCTCAATAATGCAATGGTGAATCCGAGCCTTGGCGAGAATACTCGGGCAGCCGAGGTCATTGTCGCTACTCTGTTAGGAGGATCGGGAACGGTGTACGGTCCCTTCTTTGGGGCGCTCACATTTCTCGGCATAAAAGAAATCATTTCGTTATTCATCAAGCGGTGGGAACTCCTTGTCGGTATACTGACGCTTCTGATCATGTTCGGGTTTCAGAAAGGAGTCGCCGGTTTCTTGATCGATCTCTTCAAAAAACTAAAACTGAGATGGACCAGAACGGTCAACTAAGGCGGGAGAAAGAAATGGATAATATTTGGATTACTGCCGTTATCTACGGCCTGAGTACCAGTGCCGTACTCTTTATGGTTTCGATAGCCCTTTCTGTCGGATATGGGCTCATGCGAATTGTCAATCTCGAAGCCATGCTCTACTATTCCGTCGGTGCGTATGTCACCTATCAGATGGTTCAATGGACCGGCAGTTTTATCATCGGTGCAGTCGCATCTACCATTGTGGGAGGGATTCTCGGTTACCTCGTCGAAACCCAGCTTCTGCGCAGAGTATATGGAAAGAACATGATGTTCACCATGGTGACGACTTTCAGCGTATTTCTCATCGGTATCGGCATCATTCAATATCTTTGGGGGCTGAATCCTAAACCGGTTGAATCTCCCATTACCACGATCGTTAGAGTCTTCGGTGTCAGCATTCCGCTCTATCGCCTCATCGTTATTCTGATTGCGGCGTTGGCTTTTACGGGTTTTCAGATTTTTCTCACCAAGACCATTGTGGGGAAGGCTATTACCGCGGGCATCGAAAACAGAGACAATGTGCAGGCCCTCGGTATCAACATCTACAAAATATTCACCATCACCTTTGTTATAGCCAGCGCCTTGGGCGGACTGGGAGGAGCGCTGAATGCGCCGTTCGTCATGGTCGGACCCTACATGGGCTACGACTTTCTCCTTTTCGCATTTACAACAGTCATACTCGGCGGGTTGGGAAGCATGACAGGAACCCTGGTGTCCGCTCTCATCCTCGGACAACTCATTTCGGTCGGCGGCACGATCTGGTCGCCCTTGTCGTATGTGGCGCCGTTTTTTGTTTTGTTCTTTGTGATTCTGTTCAAACCCACAGGACTCTTCGGCATCAAGAGCAAGGCCTTTGGGTTCGATTGATATTCCGACTCGTACCGCAGCGAATGGGGTACAGTGGATAATTTGAAGCGTTGTGCGATAGTGTGCGACGCAGTGTACACTATCGCAATAAATGAATCAAATGGCGGGCAGTATGGAATTTAAACGTATCGGGCGGGTGACGATTTGCGAAGAAATCATCGAATACTTTAAAAAATTGATTGCGAATAATGCTCTCGAAAAAGGGACGAAGTTGCCATCGGAGGGGGCTCTCGCTGAAAAAATGGGAGTTGGAAGGGGCACCATTCGCGAGGCGCTGAAGGTTCTGATATACCTCGGATACCTCGAACGCCGGGAAAATGGAACTTATGTGTCCGAACACGGGGCAAGCGAGGCTGCCACAAACGAATTGTCCGAGGATATCAAAAAATACCGGAATGCAATCGAGATGATCGAGGTTCGCAAGATCATCGAACCGGAAGTGGCAGCTCTCGTCGCGGAGAAGGCGGATGAAAAAGCCCTTGCAATGATCAGCGAGGAATTTCTTAAAATGGAAGAATTTTTTTCGGACATCGACAAATTTATCGACCACGACAACAAGTTTCATGTGTATCTGGTCGGTGCCATACAGAACAGATTGCTCGAAGGTATCATGAAAAGCATTCATGAGCTTATGCGGGACAGCCAAGGGCTTATACTTAAAGAAGGAAACATTAAAAACCGTTCTCTTGATTTTCACAGGAAAATACTGATTGCGCTCAAAGAAGGGGATGCGGACCTCGCTCGCAGCTGTATGCTGAGCCATATCAGCGATATCGAGAGCGAAATGTATTCGATCATCATGAAAGGAGAAAACAGAACGTGAACGCCGCTCCGCCCATGGTTCGACGGCGTCGACTGAAGGGCGGATTCGCTGCCGGATGATTTTGTCCACAGGAGATGAGTTTGATTGACAATCTGTGGGAGAAAGGATATAGTTGGGTTGTAGGACAATCATACAATATAACGAAATTCTATAGATGGAGTTCGTTCGTTTAGTATGGTAAAGACTATAAAATAAAAAGGAAGCACGGTTAAATTATGGAATTCAAGCGTATCGGTCGAGTGACTGTCTGCGAAGAGACCATCGAGTATCTGAAGGGGCAAATCATCAGCGGTAAGCTTTCTCCGGGCGAGCAGCTTCCTTCAGAGGAGACGTTTGCCGAGAAACTCGGAGTCGGCCGGGGAACGATCCGAGAGGCGCTCAAGGTTCTGTTATATCTTGGTTTTATTGAACGAAAAGGGAACTGTACTTTTGTAGCGAACCGCGATGGAACCACCGGATCCGTCGACGGCATATCCGAAAGCATTGCCATGTATCGCAATATCATGGAGATGATCGAGCTCCGCAAAATCGTGGAACCGGGAGCAGTGGCCTTGGCTGCAGAAAAGGCGAACGATGAAGAATTGGAACTGCTCGAACAAGAATATCATTTCATGGAATCCGCAACGGACATCGAGGCATTCATAACGCATGATAATAAATTTCATCTTCTTATCATCGATTGCGTAAAAAACGACTTGCTGAAAGGTATAATACGAAACATCCAGGAACGGATGCGGGACAGCCAAGGCGTGATCCTCAGGAAAGGACATATTCAAGTGCGCTCTACGGAATATCATAGAAAGATATTGATGGCGCTCAAAGAGCATGACGCTGATCTCGCTCGAACTTATATGTTTAACCATGTCATGGATGTAGAAAAAGAAATGTACACAATAATCGTGGAGGGGGGTAAAGCATAAAATGGATGTTCCCAAGACTATGTTGGGTGTGGTTCTTATGGGACCAGACAAGCTGGAAGTCCGAGAGGTTCCCACACCTGTTCCAGGAAAGGATGATGTTCTTATAAAAGTGGAAAGCTGTGCACTTTGTGCGTCGGATGTGAGTTTGATATCCCATCCTTTCCCAGGGCAACCCCCGTATGGGCAGTTCATTATCGGACATGAGTACTCAGGGACAGTCGTCGCTTTGGGAGAATCGGTCGATGAGTTCAAGATCGGCGACCGCGTAGGTGTCGAAGCCCATTTGGGATGCATGCGGTGCGCGAATTGTCGAATTGGCAATTACTCCGCGTGTTTGAACTACGGCAATCGAAAAAAAGGACACAGGGCGAACGGATTTACGACGAACGGAGGAAACGCTCAATACGTTGTGAATCATGTGAACACTGTCTTTAAGATGCCGGATTCCATTTCTTTCGACGAGGCGTCGCTCGTAACCAATCTCGGCTGCGTTCTGTACGGTTACCAGACGATCGGGGGGTATGTCGTAGGTGATGTCATCGTGGTTGTGGGTCCCGGACCCTTGGGCCTTATTTCCGAAGTGGGGCGGGCCTTATGCGCAAAAAAAGTGATCCTAGTCGGGACAAGGGAGTCCCGTCTGGACGTGGCACGTAAATTGAACATTGACAGAATCATCAACACGCAGAAAGAGAATGCCAAAGAAATCATCATGGAAGAAACGGGCGGATGGGGGGCTGATATCGTAATTGAAGCCTCAGGTTCGGAGGCGGGTATGGATCTTGCCATCGGCGCGACGAAGCGTATGGGGAA
>CAZWAS010000143.1:0-9063 GCA_964631915.1 uncultured Spirochaetales bacterium
GGACAGATAATATCCCTTAAAAACTCCGAGTTCGTCGAAGCGGCCAAATCCATGGGTGCAGGAACCGGCAGAATCATATTCAAGCATATGGTGCCGAACACCTTGGGAGTGATCATCGTGTTCGCAACGCTCCGAATCCCGAGCTTCATTCTTATGGAGGCGTTTCTCTCTTTCCTCGGTCTCGGAGTATCCGCTCCTCTTGCGTCCTGGGGTTCCCTCGTGGGAGAAGCAGTGGACGGACTGGCAAATTTCCCCTGGAGGCTTTTCTATCCGGCTATTGTGATGACCATTTTCCTGTTCGCCATGAACTTCCTGGGCGATGGACTCAGGGATGCGTTCGATCCCCAGAGCAAGAACAGGCTGTAAGAGGTGCAACAGATGCAGGACAAGGTAATTCTCGAAGTGGATAATCTCACTACGTATTTCAACACCGATGACGGAATAGTGAAAGCGGTGGATGGAATATCGTTCGTGCTGCGAGAGAAAGAAACCCTCGGGCTCGTCGGGGAATCCGGCTGCGGAAAATCCGTAACAAATCTTTCTATTATGAGGCTTATTCCTTCTCCTCCCGGCAAAATCGTGGCAGGAAAAGTGCTGTTTAATGGCATGGATATTCTCGCTGCTCCGAAGGATGTGGTGCGGAGCGTACGCGGCAACAAGATATCCATGATATTTCAGGATCCTATGACGTCATTGAATCCTTTTCTCAGAATTTCTACGCAGCTCATCGAGACCATACGGCTCCACCAGGGCCTCAGTAAAAAAGATGCGATGGACAAGGCTGTAGAAATGCTGAAACTCGTAGGCATTCCTGCGGCCGAGAAACGAGTGAATGCGTACCCTCACCAGTTCTCGGGAGGCATGCGGCAGCGTGTCATGATCGCTATGGCGTTGAGCTGCAAACCGCAGATCCTCATAGCGGACGAACCGACTACGGCTCTCGATGTCACCATACAGGCGCAGATTCTCGACCTGATAGGCGAACTGAAGGAAAAACTGAACACTGCAGTTATACTCATAACGCATGATCTCGGCGTAGTGGCTGGGATGTGCGAGAACGTGTGCGTCATGTATGCGGGCAAGATCGTGGAAAAGTCGCCTGTGGACGATCTTTTCAAAGATCCGAAACATCCCTATACCAAAGGGCTTATCAAATCCGTTCCGAGGCTCGACAAGAAATCTCAGGAAAAACTTTTCTCCATCCAGGGGCAACCGCCGAACCTCATAAACCTACCGGACTGCTGTCCCTTTCATCCGCGCTGTGAATATGCGATGGATATCTGCACATCAAAATACCCTGTTCCGGAACAGATCAGCGAAAAGCGGAGCGTCAGCTGCTGGCTGTACAAGGAAAAGGAGACTGTTCGTGGCTGATAATGTATTGCTCGAAGTAAAGAATCTGAAACTCCATTTTCCCGTAGAAGAAGGACTGCTGTTCAAAAAGGTCGTAGGGCACATACGCGCTGTGGACGGTATAGATTTTTCGATACAGAAGGGGGAAACTCTAGGGCTTGTCGGAGAATCCGGCTGCGGCAAATCTACCACCGCGCGTGCCATTGCACAGCTGCACAGGCCGAGCGTCGGAGAAGTCCGGCTCGAAGGCAAAGACCTTGTACATCTCAACAAGCGGGAGCTTTTGAAAGCGCGGAAAGATGTTCAGATGATTTTTCAGGACCCTTTCGCATCCCTGAACCCCCGTATGACCGCAGGGGATATCATCGCCGAGCCCCTCAACATCTATTCCAAGCGGGGTCTTTTGGATATGTCAAAACGAGAGATCGCTGCTCGTGTAGAAAGCCTTATGGAAGTCGTGGGGCTTTCAAGGTTTTTCAGGAACAGGTTCCCACATGAATTTTCCGGAGGGCAGAGACAGAGGATAGGCATAGCTCGGGCACTCGCACTGAATCCCAAACTGATCCTCGCGGACGAACCGGTGAGCGCCCTCGATGTTTCGATACAGGCCCAGATACTGAACCTTCTCTACGATCTTCAAAAAGAATTCAAACTCACGTATCTGTTCATAGCGCACGACCTCGCTGTCATCGAGTATATCAGCGACCGGGTGGCTGTCATGTATCTGGGGAAAATTGTCGAAATCTCCGAATCGTCGGATTTGTACAGAAACCCTTGCCATCCGTATACGCAGGCCCTCCTATCTGCGGTTCCCATTCCCGATCCGGAGATCGAACGGCAGAGAAAACGAATCATCCTTTCCGGCGATGTGCCTTCTCCAGACAAGGAGCGCACAGGATGCTATTTTTTCGATAGGTGTCCGAAGCGGATGGATAGGTGCAATACGAGCATTCCCCAGCTTAAAGCAGTGAAGGAAGGCCACCGGGTGGCGTGCTTCCTTTACGAATGAAATTTCAGCCTGTTTGCAGTTTTTTTCCGCAATAGGTTGCGAGCAAGTTTCCTATTTTTTCGAGTCTGGCGCGTTGATGCGCTTTTCTCATATCGATGTCCCACCGTGTTCCGTCTGCCCGGATAAGGGAAAGAGCGAGAAAATGTCTGGCGAACATGCGTTTTTTTCCTTCTTGTTCATTCGGCCCTACGAGTGTTTCTATAATAGTAATTTCTTTAATGGAATCGAACTCAAGCCTCGTTTTTTTATAGAAGAAAAGCAGGCCGAAGCGGTGTTCGAGACATTGTTTTTCCCGATCCACTATCCACCGTTCGGAGTACAGACCCGAAACAAGGCTCACGATGATCACAAGAGCCGCCGCCACGGAAAAATGCGCGAAGAGGATGATGCTTGCGAGCACGAACCCTCCTATGAAGAAACAGATTATCCTGAAAACTAGCGAGAAATCATAGATCAAGAGCGAGGCAGTTTTTTTTCGTACAACAAGGGAAAGGCCGATCATAGCTTACCGCATTGTGAATACCGATACATCGTATCCTTCCCTCAAGGGAACGGAAAGGGGATTCACGGGGTCCTTTACGCGCATGCCGTCTACAAAGAAATAGTAGAGATGTCTTCCTTTTGCCACGCGAAGCGTCACCGTATACACGCCCGGATTGTCTTTGCTTTCGGACAACTTATACATATACGGATCCCAATTGCTGAAGCTCCCTATGAGGTAGATGGTTTTGCCCGGCCACCATTGAAGTGTGAACTCTACATTTCCTTCTTTATCTATGAACGGATTCTGATAGCGCCTGCTGGATATGAAAGGGACATTCGTCTGCGAGAGCAGTATTCCGTTTCTGTCGCGAACTTCTGCGGGGGCGTTCGGATCGCGGATCCATAAGCCGTCTACCACGAAACGGTAGGTCAGCGTGTCTGTGTCCATGGGTATTGGGAATACCAAGATGAATACATTGTGCTCATTTTTTATCAGCGTATGGATGCGCGTGAACTGTTCGTGGGCGAACGCTATGCCGACATGCCTCGTATAAGGATCTCCCTGGTAGGTGAACAGCACATCCTTTCCGAAAATTTCGGGCGCTTGAGCCTGTTTTTGACCCAGAATTTTCAGATGGAGCTGAGCGGTCTCCGGTTCGAATGAGTGGAGCAGCGACATTCCGGAAATGAGAAGGAGGGAGAGTATACTATGTTTTTTTTGTTTCATATTTCTGGTATACTACCTTTACCGGGCAATGCCCTGACTATTTACAATGATCGGAAAAAAATGATTCCCCTTGAGACCGGTCATGTTTAGAATGCTCAGATTTTCAGCCGAGAATGTGATAAGGAAGAAAGATGCCCAGTCTTCAGAATATCGAGCAATTCAAGGAAATACTCAATGCTTTAGGGAATGAGCCTCAGATCCTTGCAGAGCGGGGAGAAGCGCTCGAAGATGTCAAACCGCCTGAGGAAGGATTACCGCAGGACCTGAGCGACCTGTTGGGGGGGGGCGATGCTCTGCAGAGTTCGGAAGAAGAAGCCATGCCCGGTATTCAGGAAGAGGTCCCTGCAGAAGAGAGCCTCGATATGTTCCCCGAACAATCCATGGAAGAAGAGCAGGCTTCCGAAGCATCCGATGCTGAACGGGAAGAAATAACAGAGAGCGACTTGGATTCTCTTTTTTCCGGAATCGAACCCGAAGAAACCGCACGTCCGGAGGGAGAGCAGGGCCTTGGGGGGCAAGAAGACGAGGATGTTTTCTCAGATCTTGATCTCGATGCCTTGAGGGACGCGGAAATTCCTGATGGCACTTCCGAGGAAGAAATGGGATCCGCCGAAAACTTCGAGCTGCCGGAAGCGGAAGATACAGAAGGAGCCGAAAGTTTCGAACTTCCAGAAGCTGAAGAAACCGAATTTGCGGAAGGAATGAATGCGGATTTCCCGGATCTGGCCGATTTCGAAACCCCGGCAAAAGAACCGGGAGAGGCGGAGAAAGAATCCGAGGCGCCCGAAGAATTCGCGACTCAAGAAGAGGACACAGCGTTCGCTCTGCCTTCAGACGTGGATGTCGGAGGCGAAGAATCGGCGGAAGCAGAAGTGCCTGCGGAGCTGCCGGACGAATTCGAACTCGGCGAGTTCGGCGAAGGGGAAGGCGGGATCGAAAAAGAGGCAGAGGAAGAGGTCGGACAGGAGATCGAAGGCTTCGATATTCCCGAGAGTCCGGAAGAGGAACCCTCCGAAGGGTCGGAAGACGAGTTCGGTCTCCCGGATTTCGGAGTTGAGTCGCCGGAGCAGGAGGCTCCGGAATCCGCAGAAGAAGGGCTCGATTTTTCTCTCCCCGGAGAGACCGGAGGAGAACCGGCTGAAGGCGAAAAAGAAGGTGGGGAGGACGATACGTTCTCTTCGGATTTCGACCTCGGAGCTCCGATGGACGATTCTGCTCCCGATACCCTGGCCGAAGAGTTTTCTTTGGGGGATTTCGGGCAGGAGTTCGGCATAAGCGACGAGATGGAGAGCCAGGAGGAAGCGCTCGATAAGGACCTCCTCGCAGCAGTAGGAACAGGAGAAGCAGAGACCGCCGAAGAAGCCGAACCGGAAGAAGTATCCGAGGAAGATTTCAAAAAGATAAAGGCAACGCTTTCCGGTTTACCCAGGAATGTGAAGATCGCAGTTGAGGAACTCATAGGAGAGAAGAATCTCTCGGGCGAGGATCTCGGCAAAATGCTCTCCCTGCTCATTTCCGGAGCGGAAGCGAAAACCATAGCAACATTTGCAGGGAGGCTCATAGGAAAGAAGCTTTCGGTTCCCAAGGGATATGAGCGCAAGACGGGAGAAGCGTTCGAGGAACAAAAGAAAAGCTTTGCGTATGCTTTCAAGAAAAACATTCTCCCCATTCTCAAGATCCTGGTACTCGCTGGCATTGGGTTAGCCTTCCTCACCTACATAGGCTACGAGTTCGCATACAAACCTCTGTATTCGGAATCGTTGTACAACCAGGGGTACAGGATGATAGCCTCCGAGCGCTATAGCCAGGCCAATGAGCGGTTCGAAGATGCGGTGAAGATTCTTCCGAAAAAGCAATGGTTCTATAAATATGCCGAAGGATTCACCGCGAAAAAGCAATACATATTCGCGGAACGAAAGTATGACGAGTTGCTCGCACGATATCCCGGAGATAAGAAAGGGATACTCGACTACGCCAGACTCGAATCGAAAATTATGGCGAATTACGAAAAAGCCGAGCAGTTGCTGAAAATTCCTCTCGAAAAGGATATGTACGATCGCGAGGCACTCCTTGCAATGGGGGACAACTATCTGGACTGGGCCGATGAGGATGCTGCGAAATACGAAGATGCGAGAAAAGCATATGCCATGCTGTTGCAGAAATTCGGGGAGCAGCGGGATGTACTGTTCCGTATGCTGCGGTATTTCATCCGAACGGATAAGATGGAAGAGGTGCAGAGGCTCAAAACCTATTTCGAACGGGATAAAAAACAGAAAATCGACCCGGATGCGTATGCGGAACTGAGTGGCTACCTCATCTCGAAAAATACGATCGATGACGTGAAAGATCTCCTTTTCAGAGCCTTCGATCAGGACCCCGGCCTTCCGGAAATTCATTTTCAGCTCGCCCGGTATTTCGAAAAAGTCAAAGAAAGGACGGAAGAGCAGAAGGCTTTGAAAAACGCTCTCTACTTTCTGCAACAGGCGGGTCCGCTCACTCCGCGGCGTACGGCCATGCTCGTCAAGACGTATAACAGAACAGGAGAATTGAGTTACGAAACCGGGGAATTCCTCGTTGCGGAAAAATCCTTCCAAAAGGGTATAGCGCTTTATGAAGAATCGTTGCGCCGTAAGATGCTGAAGCAGGCGCCGGAGTATGGTAAGCTTTATTCAAACCTCGGAGACATCTATTATTACGTAAGCGGCGAATACGATGCTGCATTCGAACAGTATCGGGCTGCGGAAAGGAACCTCTTCAGCGAGCCGAACCTGAATTACAAGAAGGCTTTCATCCATTATAAAAATCAGAAGTACCAGGAAGCGCTGCTCGAATTGTACAAGGCGGCAGGATCGTTTTCCACGAATAAGAACATTATGTATGCGACCGCAAACGTGTTGTACAAGCGGAACGACTTCTTCGCAGCCGAAGGGTATCTGACCCATCTTTTGGATATGCTCTTGGCAGAGGCGCGCAGAATTCCACGCCTCAACCTCCAGGAGAAACCGGAACACAAAGCATTGCTGGAAATGATTATGAAAACATACAACAATCTCGGAGTGACAATGCATCAGCTTGCCCGGAGGACCGGAGACGACAGCAAAGATTCAAAGGCTTTAGTACAGCTTACCTTTTCCTCGGATTATTACGATAAACTTTCGCGGGATCCTGAAACCCTGGAGAGGAATCAAGGAGTCAACCTTTCATATCTCAATATGAGAGGAATTCTCTATCCGCGGTCGAATTTCGAGCCTCAGTTGTATACCGCCATACCGAAAGACATGAGCGAGCTTTTCTTTTAACCGGACCAGTTCATACCGGGAACATCCATCCGTAAGTATCGGGAAGGGCTCCGTATTGTATGCCCTTGAGCTTTTTCAGGAGCTCCATGGTAAGCTCTCCGATTTTTCCGCCTGAGAACACCGTTGTTTTCCTGCCATGTGTGAGGGATTCGATATACGATACTCCTGCAGCCGTTCCGGTCACAAAGCACTCGATTGCCTCAGCCATAACTTCGTCTAGCGGCACTTTCCGTTCTTCGACCTTCACCCCCATATCTGTGGCAAGGGTTATGACAGATTTTCTGTTGATGCCTGGCAATATGGTATCCGAAAGCTCGGGCGTCACGAGCGTTCCCGATTTTAAAAGGAAAAAGATGTTGCAGGAAGATCCTTCTTCCACATATTTTTTTTCAGCAGCATCGAGAAACACCGCTTCCATATATCCTGCTGCCTGAGCCTCTTTTTTCGCTATGATGGGGATCACGTAGTTCGAGTCGCACTTGATCCAGCCAGTGCCACGGTGCGTCGCTCTTACTCGATCCGTGGTCACAGCCTTTGCGTTACCGGAATCGAAATACGTACTGACCGGAGTAGCTACCACAACGACGCTGGGAAACTTGCTCACGCCGAGCCCGATTGCCCCTTCGGACCACGTGAAAGGTCTGATGTACACGGAATGGCCGCTCACGAAATGATCCTTTTCCCATGCGGCATCGTACGCGGGTGCGAACCCTATGGCTTTGTTTTTTTTCACCACAGTTGTTACCGCTTGAACGAATCTGTCCGCAGGAAACGGAGGCATGAGGAGTCCCTCCATAGACATGGCCATCCGTTTCCCATTCTCGTCCGGTCGGAACAGCTTGAGGCTGCCATCCCTCTGCGGATAGGCTTTCAACCCCTCGAAACAGCCGAGGCCGTACTGGCTCGTGTATCCGACAAGTGGAAGTTCAGGAAAGGAGTTTCTGGATGCAAGCAGGGAATTCCGCTTTTTTTCATCCATAAAATTTTCTTCATCCCATGACGCATGGGGCTTCTCTATGTATTCATCCTTCCATATATGCTCTTCCGTGTATCTGCCTATGTACACCCATGGGTACATGGATAAAGTAAACGCCACTTGTGTCTCCTTTCGATTTCAACTATAGAAAACCATTGTATGAACTATAGATACAATCGTCAATACACAAGCTTTTCAATGAGCTTGTCGTTGTTTCTCCATTTTGGAGTAACCTTCACCCGGATATCGAGAAATATCCGATAGGGAAAGATATCCTGCAATTCCTCTTGTGCGAGCGTCCGGATCGCCCTGATTTTCTCGCCCTGTTTCCCTATGAGTATGCCTTTTTGGGATTCTCTTTCCACGTGTATGAAGGCCCTCACCCAAAGCGCAGACCCCCCTTCGCGCTCTTCCATATCCGCTATCTCTACGAACAGGGCGTGGGGAACTTCCTCTTTTGTTCCGAGAATCGCCTTTTCGCGGATTATTTCCGCGATTCTGAACTCAGGGTGCTGATCCGTATAGTATTCTTCGGGGTAGAGAATATCTCCCTCAGGTGCGAGGGAAAAAAGCGCAGAAAACAAGTTCTCAATGCCGGTCTTTTTGAGGGCGGAAACGCGAAGCAAGGGAGAGGAAGGGAACTCCCGCTTCAGTCTCTCCTCTATCAGAGCGGTGCAGGGCGATTCCATATCGGTTTTGTTGAGCACGACCACGGTTTTCTCCCGGAGCGGTCTCAGAATTTCCATGATCTGCTCTTCTTCTCCTCCTATCATCCTTGTGGCATCCAGCACATACAGGACCATATCCACCTCAGCGAGGGCTTCGCCGAGTATGGTTTTCAGTTTCAAGTTGAATTTCCTTGTTGAAGCATGGTATCCAGGAGTGTCAAGGATGACGAGCTGGCCTCGTTCATCTGTGTATATGCCCCGTATTCTGTTTCTTGTGGTCTGGGGCACAGGAGAGACTATGGAAACTTTATTCTTGCACAGAGCATTGATCAGGGTGGATTTACCCGAAGAAGGTCTTCCGATCAGCACTGCATATGCGGATTTCATGGTTATGATTGACAATATATGCGTGCAATGGTAAACAAATCAAGTGGGAGGATTATTATGGAAAGAAAGATAGATCCGCGGCAGTACAGACTGGACGATGAAGAGGAAGAAAAAGAAGAATCCCAGGGATTCTCTGATCCCTGTAATTCCGTTCTTATTCA
>CAZWAS010000144.1:0-6105 GCA_964631915.1 uncultured Spirochaetales bacterium
GCCACCGACAAATGTGCGAAAAACTATTGACAGTACCGTGCAGGAACTGGAGAGCAGGGGGTACGGACGGTACTTATTCGAATCGATCAAACAGCGACGGAACCTGAAGAGTGTGTGGGTGTACTCGGATAATGGCAACCCGATGCGAGGGGCTACCTTTTCGGTGTGGTTGGCTTCCCTGGGCATGTTCCTGTCCTAGTCTCGGCCGTTGGTGAAGAATAACACCCCCTACATCGAATCTTTTTTCAGGACGTTGAAATACCATGCCTCGTATCCGGGGAAGTTTCGAACTCTGGAGGAAGTACGGGAGTTGATGGGGAACTTCCTGTACTGGTATAATAGCGTGCATCGGCACACGGGGGTACGTCACCCGGCACAACGAAGGATAGACGAAGACGTACGGTTATTCGAACTCAGAACCAAACGCTACAGCAGGTTTGGGAAAAGCACCCGGAACGGTTCCCGAAGAAAGGCCCCAAACAATGGGAACATCGGAAAGTTGTGTACTTGAACCCCCTCGTTAGAAACGAAGCGATACATTCCTCAAAAAGTGAGCTGAAAGGTGACATCTTTCCTGACAGAGAGCGATCTGCTTTCTAAAAGAAGTGTGAGCTTCTCCGCAGCACATGTCAGAGACAGTGTGGGTTCAAAAATCCTTCCATCTCCAGATCCAGTGTACCCGCTTTCAGCTTGGACAGCCAGCTCTGTATCGTTCCCGCGCTGATACCGACTTCCTTCGCAACAGCAGAGACACTGTGACTTCTCGGCGGCAGAACCTTTCTCAAAACAGAGTCTCCAAACCCAATGCTGTATTTCATCGTCACTTCCTGTCAGGTGATTTCTGTGTTGACAGAAAGGACGTTCGCGCGTACGAACTGGGGGACCATCTGCTATACTACCCGTTTTTCTTTGCGTTTATCAGTTGGGGTAAGGTATAGGGGACATTTCCATCGAGTCTTGACAGAAGGAACCAGTACTCCTTGCACAGCGTTCGAGCATGAGGATATAATACACGAAAATCCGGAGGTTGCATGAACACCAAAGTCGTTTACTGCTCCACAACTGGAAACACCAAAAAAGTCGCTGAGTCCATAGCAAGGGCGATAGGTTGCACTGCGGAAACTGCGGATGCTTGTACCATACATGGGATAGTGGATGTGCTTTTCATCGGCGGTGCACTCTACGCAACCTATAACCACGATGTCAATCCTGCGTTGAAAACCTTTGTGGACCGTCTTATGCCGGGACAGATAAAAAAGGCAGTGGTGTTCGGTACCTATAGTTTCAATAATGCTCTTATTCAAACCATGAAATCCATGCTGTTACGCAAAGGAATTCCTGTGGCGGAAGATTATTACGCATGTAAAGGTAAATTCATGATATTCAAGCGGTCGCATCCGAACGCCGAGGAATTAGCAAAGGCCGGAGAATTCGCACGACGCATCGTGAGCGGCTGACCGCAAGGTCAGATTGCGGAATGCCACAGCGGGCGGCATGGATAAATGTGCCGAAAAAATGGATCACTCTTTCTTTTTTTTAATACATTCTGTATAATCTGCTATCCGTGCCACGACTAATATCGAAAAGGAGGGGGACTTCAACGAGCACCCGAATGCAGCTATGAAGACTACGTGTTTAAAAACAACAACGACAATCTGCATATTGCTTTTCGTGTTTTTGGTTCTGTCTTGCGCTACGGCTCCGTATTCGAATCTTTTATCGTCCGTACCGAAACTGAAAACTGTGATAGCAAATCCGCAACCCGAACGGGGAAATTTTATTAATGCTATTGTGCTTCAGCCTGAACCCATAGGCCCGGTGCTGGACATGCTGAAACCGGAAGTGCTCGCTATGAAAATCGATGTAAAGCCGATTATAGAGGCAGGCTTCTTCAAAAAACTGGACCTATTGAAGCCGATGCTCTCCCCAATAGTTCAGATACGGATTCATTACTGGTCTGCAGATGCTCAAGGGAGGCCCCTACAGCTTTCAGGGTTGCTCTGTCTTCCTGCAGGATCGGAGCACGGCAGCAGAGACGTACCGCTTCTGCTCATCTGTCACGGTACCCAGGTACTCAGAGACCGCGTACCTTCACGGCTTGCAGGAAGCGAACGCCCTCTCGCCCTTCTTGCAGCAGCTTCCGGAGTCGCTGTGGCTTTGCCGGACTATCCGGGAATGGGCGACGGAGAGGGGTTCCATCCGTACTGCCATGCCGCGAGCATAGCAAACTCCGGGGTGGATTTCCTTCGTGCAGTCATACTGTGGCTCGAAAGCCCCGAAGCTGCGCGCTATTACAGGCAGAGCGGGATCATTTGCATCGGGGGTTATTCAGAAGGAGGTTTCGGCGCTATGGCAGTCCTCAAGCAGATCGAAACACGTGCAAAAAAAGAATTCCCGATAACAGCCTGTTTCCCTATGGCGGGTCCATTCGATATGTCGGGAATCATGCGCAACCTCATGGCTCAATCCGAACCAATATCCTCGCCATACTACCTACCGTATACGATACTCGGTTGGCATATGAGCCATCCGCAACTAAAACCCTCCGAGGCCTTAAAACCGGAATACATCGATGCACTCCTCCCGTTGTTCGACGGGAGAAATTCCGCACGTACGATCAATACAAAAATCACAGAGCTTCAAAAGGTTCCTATGGAAAAAGCAGTCGCAAGCCGAATGCTCACCGAAAAATACCTGAACGCCTTGATCGATCCTGGTGCAAGCGAACTCGGCCGCCTGCTCATATCCATCCTGAAAGAGAACGATTTGTACGATTGGAGCTGCGATCCCGCTATCCCGATTCATTTTATGGCCACGGTAAAAGATGAACTGGTTCCCTTTCAAAACTCAGTTATCGCGTATGAAACTATGAAATCAAAAGGAGCTAACGCGACATTCAGAATCCTAAATCAGTCCACCCATGAAAACGGGGCGTACGAAGGGTATGCAGTGATGCTGCTCGAAGTATGGAAACTTGCCGGAATATAAGTACTTATAGCTTCGGCAGCCTTCAGCATTCCCTTCGCATGCTATATCCGAAAGCGGATGCTCACAGACGCTCCGCAGCCGAGGTTCGTTTCTGTGCGCAGGGTTCCGCCGATCTGTTCCGTAAGCATGCGTACGAGTAGAAGCCCCATGCCTTCGGAGGAAGCGGCATCAAAGCCTTCGGGGAATCCTATACCATCATCCGATACTACGAGTTCCGCATGCTCATTTTGATATATACGGAGAGAGATGCGGATCTCTCCTCGCCTGCCGTCGGGATACGCATGCTTGTATGCATTGGACACCAGTTCATTCAGAATCAGACAAAGAGGTATAGCCCTTTTCAGCTCGAGCCTCATCTCCTCAAGCTTTGTCGCGAATCGGAGCCTGCCGGGTTCAAGGATATACATATCATGCAATGAACGTATGAAGTCCTCGATGTACAGATGCAGATCGATCATGCCTATTTCTGATGATCGATAGAGCCGCTCGTATATGGAGGACATGGTATGGATGCGGGATCTGGCATCGATGAGTACCTGCCGCAAATCCTCGCTCTTCGTCCGATCTATTTCGAGCGAAAGCATGCTCTGTACGACATTCAAATTATTCTTTACCCGGTGCTGAAGTTCTTTCATCAACAGGTCTTTTTCGTTCAGGGATTGTTGTAGTGCGGTTTCAGCTTTTTTCAGGTCCGTGATATCTTCGAAACTCACGAATACCTGATATGGTGCCTGTTCACCGGGTTTGGTCAGAGGAACGGCATGAACGCTGATCCAGCGGTAGGATCCTTCCGTCGGATGAAAGACTCCCATCACCGCCTGAGCTTCCCTGCCGAATTTCAGCGCCACCATGGCAGGATGAGTCTCGCCCGGGAATACCGTGCCGTTCTCATGGATCGTACGCCATCGAGGATCGAGAGAAGTCCTCCCTTGCATCTGGCTGAGCGAAAGGCCGAGTATGCGCTCCGCCGCCGGATTGGCCGAGATGATCTTCCCTTCGGCATCCTGAAATACCACACCTTGCGCCATGGATTCGAACATGGTTCTGTATTTCCGCTCGCTATCCTGCAGCAAATCCTCCTTAGCCTTTTCTCGGTTTCTCGCATCAAAAAGCCTAAAAGCCATTTTTATGGACACCACAAGCACGGTTTCTCCGGCATTCTTCAGGACATAACCGTAGGAATTGATTCGTTCGGTCTTTTCGACTATTTCGGGTTCGGTGTGCGATGAGAGAAAGAGGATCGGAATATCCCGGCTGCGCAGGATTGTTTCCGCTGCCTGAATGCCGTCAATACCTGGGCCTAGTTCGATATCCATCAATATCAGATCGAGGGCTTCATTTTCTTGTACGAGCCTTACGGCCTTCTCACCAGAATTCGCAGTCATAACATCATAGCCGAACTGCTTGAGCGTCTGCGCTTGGCTGAAGGCCGCTACAGCTTCATCCTCCACGACCAGGATAGTCTTTCTTTCTCCACCCATTCACCACTCCTTACGAACACAACGCCGATCAGCGGAGAAGCTGTTCCTGAGGTCTTCAAATCACACAGAAAGATATTGCATCCTTGCAGATGGACAATCATACCGCACTTATAAGTATCAGATTATTTTGTTCCATGTGCAAGCAGCAAGTACCGAAAAAAGTACCCGACATGTTTTATTGCTTTCGCATGACTGCACCCACTTATTGGTTAGGAAGGAGCGGAGAAAGAACTTTTTTTGGGAGAGCATCTCGCGATCGGTAAGACATCGACAGGAGCGCGGGCATGAAGAGCTTTCAACCAGACTCCCGTTCGATAAGTTGCACCGACAATATTTCATGGGTCGGACGGATTCGCTTTTTCTGGATCACTTCGATCAGAAGCTGCGCGGATCTGTACCCCTGTTGATACGGATGAGGGTCCACGCTGGTGAGGGTCGGTTGAAAAATACGGGCGATGAGGGTGTTCCCTCCTGAGATGACGGCTGTATCCTGCGGGATGCGATGTTTCGCATCCCGCAGTGCCTGTATGGCTCCCACTGCCGGAAGTTCATTGTATACAACGAGGCCGTCCAATTCCGGATCCTTGGCGAGGAGTTCTCTGCATGCGACAACCCCCTCTGCCATCGTGGGGCCGGCATGGGTCACGAGATCGGATATCGGAAGATTCCGATCTGCGAAGGCACGATGGAAACCCTGTTCCCGATGTTTGGTCTGACTCATGTTTTTAGCTGAATTGATAAGGCCGATCCGTTTTCTGCCTTTGTCGAGCATGCGTTCTACTGCGATGTAGACCGAGGCGGTTAAGTCGAAGTCGACATAGAAGACCTCTTCGGTTATCTCCATCGGCAGCCCTATCAAGACAAACGGAAGTCCCATCTGCCTTACCTCGTCCAGATAGTGGTCAGAGATAAGAGGGTTCATGATGAGCAGACCATCAAGCGCCTGCCGCGTATTGAGGTGGAGTACTTCATCTATGGTGGAGTCGGGGTAAGCTGGGTACAGTTCCAAGTGGTATCCGGTGTTTTGCAGACAGTCCAAAATTCCGGCAAGCACCAGGTTGAAATAGATATCCTCCGAAAGGCATGTGCTGTCCGCAGTATAGAGCCCGATCGTTTTCGTAGTGTTGGTAGCCAAATTCCTTGCCAATACACTCGGTCGGTACCCGAGTTCCTTCGCCGTAGCCAAAATATGCTGTCTGAGTTCTTCGCTTATGCGGTTTTTCCCTGTCAAGGCATACGATACTGTGGCAGTGGATACGCCGACCTTCTTAGCTATGGTCTCTATCGTAACCTTCATCATCCTCACCTGTACGGTTCCAGCACCCGCTCTATCTGATCAGCCTGGGCCACAGTCTCGATTTCGATTTCCAAGTACATACCTTTCGGGCCTACTGCGTCAAGGAGTCGGGCGATCCCTTCGGGATCCGGCTCGATCCATACCGCCTGAACGCTCTTGCCTGACTTGAGTATTTTTTTATAAAGCTCGTACCAATATGGATCCCCCCCCTGTGGAACCTGTGGGCCGGGAGTGAATTCGATGGCACGCAGATCCTCCACTTCTAAAAGCATATCCACCGTGCGGAGAGCCTCAGGACCGTCGACATGGTATAAAACCCGATCAAAGCGGCGACAGTAC
>CAZWAS010000144.1:6145-8990 GCA_964631915.1 uncultured Spirochaetales bacterium
TCAGTGCCGCACTGTCGCACTGGGCCAGCACCGCTGTACCGGAGGAACAGAACATGAAGAAAGAGTGAAACATCGTTCCCTCAGAATCGCGGAGAAGAGGATACAACGCTTCGATGGCTGCATAGGAAACTGCCTGTATTTCCCTGAGCTTGGCGTGAACCCAATCAGGTGAATATATCAGGTCGGCCATGAGTTCCGCTGTTCCTCTCAGTTCTGCGAGCACGTCGAGCCCCGGTGCAAGCGCTGGGGCTCCGACAAAGTAGTCCTCCCCTGCAAGCTTCAAGCTTTCCTGCACTACGCTGCAGAGGTTTCTCCAGAAAGGATGCTCAGGATTGAATTGTAACGCATGATCGTTGTCCGGCGATATTCCAGACGGTGAATACCAGATCGTATCCTCTCCGAAGTGGACAGGAGAGCCGAGCAGAGAAGCGAGGGACACGGTACCGTAATCTGAGAATACGAAGGGCACAATATCCAGGGGGAACTCTTTTCCCTCAAGCGTGGAGCGCTCTCTGGATGCAAAAACCCGTGCGTCGTTCCAGTCCGCGAGAGAGGAATGTGCGCATACAGCAAGGTCGCCGGACGGATTGCGGGCGATTCCGTTTCCCCACACGGAGGCGACGAGCCCCTCTCCGCGCCACCAGGCTTCGTAACGTTCCTTTGTCGCGTTCCAGTTTCTTTTCCAGGTACATCCCATATCTGTTCCTCCGCAGAACTGCTTGCTTAATAATAGTGTATCAACAATATTATTATTAAGCAATACCTCATATGGTAGCATCGAAAAAGCCTCAAGAATGCCAATTTTTTCTTTACATTCGGTAAAATAGGATGTATAATTCAGTTTAATATGCTTAATCGTTTAAGCATATTAATTCGGCGAAAAGGAGTATGAAATGAAAAAGACAATGCTTTTCATTGTGGCGCTCATAGGCGTCCTGACGTGTGTGTGGGCCGGAGGAACCAAAGAATCGTCCGGAACTGCCGGGAAGACCGAACTCATCGTATGGGACTTCAAGTATAACGAAGCCGTGATCAATCCCGTTTTTAAAAACATAGATGAGGCCTTCATGCAAAAAAATCCAGGAGTGACTGTTAATCACGTTGCACAACCGCATGACACGTATTACGAAGTCATCCGCTCGGCTCTCGCTTCGGGGACAGGCCCGGACGTGCTTCTGCTCCACGCGGACCAGAGGGCTACGGCGCTCAAGGAGGTGCTTTTGCCTTTGAACGATCTCCTGCCACCCGCCTGGAAAAGCGAAGTCCCGGACTCCTCTTGGACCGCTGTCAGCGCAGAGGGGATTATCTATGGTGTGCCTTTCACCAATCAGGGTATCGGTTTCTACTACAACAAAGATCTCTTTCGAAAAGCGGGGTTAGACCCCGAAAAGGCCCCTTCGGAGTGGGAAGCCTTCCTCGCCGCATGTGAGGCCCTGAAGAAAGCCGGAATCGTACCGATTGTATCGGGCAATGCATCCCCATGTTTCACGGCCGATTTTATTCTAAGGGCCTTGGTGGCGAATTTTTACGGCGATGCAGTCGCTGGATTTACTAAAGAAGGAAAAGCATCGTATACGGATCGGCAGTATCGAACTGCAGCCGCCATGGTCGATGAACTTCAGAAAAAAGCATACCTCGACCCTGCTGGAGGCTCCATCAACTATTTCATGGATGCAATTGATGCATTCAAGGCAGGAAAGGGGGCGATCTTCTGCGGACTGACCTCCGATATCGCCCATTGGAAGGATTTCGAGGATGCACTCGGCAAGGGAAACGTAGGATATTTCCCGAACATCAACCACTCTTCTGCCTCATATCGCGACCGGCAGGTTGTTCAAGGAGCAGGCATCCAATGGGCCATTACTAGGTCGAGCAAACATCAGGCGCTCGCTCTGAAATATATAGAGGAGTATACCCGCGGAGAGAAAGCGAAGCTCTTTATGGAAAAAACAGGAGCAATCGTTCCCAACAGCAAAATAGATGCTTCCACCCTTCAGTATAAGCTCCTGCCGCAGGTACTGACCCTGATGGCCAAAAACGGAGTGAAAGACTACTCGATGAATGTCCCGGTTCCCGTGTACAACGGTTGGGTAAAAGCCGCAGAACTATTCTTCGTTTCCAGAAGCATATCTGTGGAAGACTTCATCAACCTCGCCCAAAAAGGGTACGACGATATCCGGAGGTAGAAATGCGGCCGGACAGAATCCACCGCAGAGAAAGCCGCGAGGCGGCCCTTCTGCTTGCGCCCCTCCTCATACTTCTGGTGCTTTTCATTCTTATCCCTTCATTGAGCAACTTTTGGAATTCCTTCACCGAATGGGACGGCCTTTCGAAACCGAAGTATGTAGGTTTTGCGAATTACAGGCGGCTCGTCCACGACGATTCTTTTCTTGCTGCACTTCGTAACGCCGGCATCCTCTGTCTGTATATTCCGCTCGGCCTTTTCGTTCCTCTGATCCTGGCGGCATTCCTGCGGGACGGTATCCCTGGATGGAAAATCCATCGTGCCATCCTCTACCTCCCGCAGATGCTGGGAATCACCATCGTCGGAATTCTCTTTCAGATTCTCCTGAGGGATAATGGTCCGGTGAACGCTGTGCTCCAAAATGCAGGTCTCGGGTTTTTATCGAAACGGTGGATCATGTCCACGGGTATGGCAATCCATACTACTGCTTTTCTTTTGGTTGTGTGGCTCAAGATAGGGTTCGGCTTGATCTTTTTCCTCTCGTCCATGAGCGGCATCAATGAAAGCCTGTACGATGCGGCAAAAATGGATGGCCTCGGCTGGTGGGGAATCTTTATGAACGTGACTCTTCCATCTATTCGAGCCGCAGTGGAATTCTGG
>CAZWAS010000145.1:0-7433 GCA_964631915.1 uncultured Spirochaetales bacterium
CCGCTTCAGCGGACAATGCTGTGTTAGCTCTTGCAAAAAACAGGGGGCTACCCCTCATCTCCGAAGATAGGAAGCTCCTGCTGAAAGCAGAAGAACAAGGCATCGCCTTTTATAACAGCATCATGGTGCTCCATATGCTCCTGTATCGGCGGGCGGTGTCCGATTCAGAACATCACTGTTTTCAACAAAAACTGCTGAAACGGACGCGGTATTCGGACGCAGTGCTCTCCTATGCAGGAGAAATATATCAGGCTGCGATGAAATACCGTCCATAGGATAGGAACGCCTACGCGGCAGATCTTTTTTTCACAGGATGCTCGGGCGAGCACGGGGCCCGGAGGACTGTTTATCAGACGACTGTTACGAACCTTCGATACCCAGCGCATACCTGCCGCAATGGTCAACCAGCGCCGAGCAACGAAACCGAAGGTTTACAGGTTACAACACCCCATGGTATACTGCTCGAAAGTGCGTGTTTTAATTATCCGTTTGTGCAATCGATTGCACAAACGGTACGAACCGATGGCGGTTTGAATATCGTAGAAGAGGAGTTGATATGGCACATACGAAAAACCAGATGATTACGATTCCCCCCGCAAAACGGCTCGAGGGAGGGCTTCCGAAAATCGGCATACGACCTGCAATAGATGGCAGGAGACAGGGAGTCAGGGAATCCCTCGAGAACCAGACCATGGCAATGGCGAAATCCGCGGCACGATTTCTTTCTGAAAACCTGCGCCATGCCAATGGTCTTCCCGTTGAATGCGTCATTGCGGATACGTGTATAGGAGGCGTGGCCGAGGCTGCCATGGCTGCCGAAAAATTCGCACGTGAAGGTGTTGGCCTTTCCCTCACCGTGACGCCGAGTTGGTGCTACGGGTCCGAAACCATGGATCAGGATCCGCTCATACCGAAAGCGATCTGGGGATTCAACGGAACGGAACGGCCCGGAGCTGTGTATCTCGCAGCCGTGCTCGCCGCACATACGCAGAAAGGACTTCCCGCGTTCGGGATTTACGGAAAAGACGTGCAGGACGCAAGCGACACAAATATTCCTTCCGACGTTCAGGAGAAACTGCTCAGATTCGCGAAAGCGGGCCTTGCCGTCGCCGAAATGAGGGGGAAATCCTACCTTTCCCTCGGTTCCGTATCCATGGGAATAGCAGGCTCCATTGTGGACGAGCATATATTCCAGAATTACCTCGGCATGAGAAACGAGTACGTAGACATGAGCGAATTCGTCCGCAGGATGGAGGAAGGCATCTACGATGAGGAAGAATTCAAGCGGGCCCTGTCATGGGTAAAGGAAAACTGTAAAGAAGGAGAGGATAACAACGCTCCGAAAAACAGAAAGTCCAGGGCGCAGCTCGATAAGGAATGGGAAATATCGGTGAAAATGGCGATCATCGCCAGAGACCTCATGATCGGCAATCCGCGACTCGCGGAGCTCGGGTTTGGAGAGGAGGCGCTTGGCCATAACGCGATAGCAGGAGGATTCCAGGGTCAGCGCCATTGGACGGATCATTTTCCAAATGCCGATTTCATGGAAACCATGCTCAACTCGTCTTTCGATTGGAACGGCATCAGGGAAGCATTCGTGTTCGCAACGGAAAACGATAGTTTGAACGGCGTCGCCATGCTCTTCGGCCACCTCCTTACAGGGACAGCGCAGATATTTTCGGACGTGAGAACGTTTTGGAGCCCTGAGGCGGTAAAACGGGTCACGGGAACAGTGCTGAGCGGTAATGCTGAACACGGGATCATACACCTCATCAACTCGGGGTCCACCTGTCTTGACGGAACAGGGGAACAGATGCGGAACGGTAAGCCGGTGCTGAAGCCTTTCTGGGAAATAACACCGGAAGAGGCGGCTCGCTGCCTCGCAGCCACACAGTTCAGGCCGGCCAACGTCGAATACTTCAGGGGCGGCGGATTCTCCACGGATTTCCTCACCAGGGGCGATATGCCGGTGACCATGTCCCGGGTGAACATGGTGAAGGGATTGGGACCAGTGCTGCAGCTCGCAGAAGGGTACACAGTCGACCTCAGCGACAAAGTGCACGACACTCTGGACAAACGCACAGATCCGTGTTGGCCTACAACCTGGTTTGCTCCCCGGCTTACTGGAAAAGGGGCGTTCAGGGATGTGTACACTGTCATGGCCAATTGGGGCGCCAACCACGGTGCAGTGAGCTACGGCCACATCGGAGCCGACCTCATAACTCTCGCATCCATGTTGCGCATACCGGTATGCATGCACAATGTGCCTGAGGAGAAGATATACAGACCAAGCGCATGGTCCGCCTTCGGAATGGATCCGGAAGGTTCCGATTACCGCGCATGTGCCAACTTCGGTCCTCTGTACGGGATGAAATGAATCTCGTATAGTAATAGCCGCCGCCTATAGCGGCGGCTATCTTGTGCACTGCGACGCCGGAAATGGATGGGGTACGCCGTTGGCGTAAAAAGCAGACAGCGACAAATAGACGGAGGTATGACCATGCTGAAAAATATTCCTATTATTATTTCCCCCGATCTCATGTACATACTCATGGAAATGGGGCATGGGGACGAAATCGTCTTCGGAGACGGGAATTTCCCTGCGGCAAGCTGTGCCGAACGGCTTGTCCGAGCGGACGGCCACAGTGGTCCAGCCCTGCTCGATGCGGTACTCAAGCTCTTCCCTCTGGACGACTTTGTCGATACTCCTGTCGGGCTCATGCAGTTGGTTACGCCGAACACTCCCCGCCCTCCGATCTGGGAGGAATATAAAAAAATCATTCTGAAATACGAGCCAAATTTCAAAGATTTCGAATACATAGAAAGGTTCGCGTTTTACGAGCGGGCGAAAAAAGCATATGCAGTCGTAGCGACAAGCGAAACCGCGCTGTATGCGAATCTCATTCTCAAGAAAGGCGTGATCAGATCGTAAAGCCAATCGGCAACATTGACAGAAGGTGTTCGTTTTTTTATACTTTCTTCAGCTGCCGTTTCAGGAAAACGGAACGCGGTGCGAATCCGCGGCGGTCCCGCCACTGTAACCGGGGATGAAGCAGGCTTATAACCACTGTCCGAAAGGATGGGAAGGCGCCGAGCGAAAGAAGATCCGGAAGCCAGGAGACGGTTCCTGAAACCAAATCCTTCGCGGTAGAGGTAAGGCTGTGAAGTTTATTTCTAAAATTTTCTCGATACATCACGTTCTCACTGCTCCGTCTCTCCATGACTCCGTCGGGGTCAAAGCGGAGGTTTGATTCGGCAGCTGTGAGGCACTCATGCGCAAACTCATTTTCATTCTTCTCGCTATTTCGGCTCTCCCCCTGTGGGCGCAAGACCCCCAGGAGCTTCCGGAAGTAGTAGTGACGGCAGGCAGAATGGAAACCGGGATCCTGGAATCCCCTGGTTTCGTGACTGCCATACCTGTAGATCCCTCGCTCATCCAGAATGTAGCGGAAATCATCGAAAACCAAGCAGGGTTGTCCGTAAAGGATTACGGTTTGGAAGGTTCGCTCAAAACAGTGAGCATACGTGGCTCGAAAGCCGAACAGGTCCTGGTGCTCGTGGACGGCGTGCGCCTCAATTCCGCGCGCGACGGAGGAGCAGACCTGAATCTCATTCCTGAGGCGAACATAGAACGCATCGAAATCCTCCGCGGAGGAGCGAGTTCGCTGTACGGAGCAGACGCGATCGGCGGCATCATCAACATTATCACCAAGAAACCTTCCGATTTCGCGCTGAATTTCAAAATTTCTAACACCTCCTACATTCCACACACCGCCTCCGAAGTGTATGAAGGCATGGTGACAAAAGCTGTGGATGCGAATTTTCTTGACCTTGTGGATGCGCAGAAGGTGGAAGTTTCCGGTTCCGGTCTGATCGGCGGGCTCGGCATTTCGGCGGGTGGAACATTCATCCGTGCAGCAAACTCCTTCGTGTGGAACGATACGAAATATCTCATGGACTGGAGACGGAGCATCAATGCCGCTCTCCTTTCGGGTACGGGATTCCTGGGGGTCCTGTTCCCCCTGCTCGGAGGAGAAGTCGATCTGAAGGGAACAATTCTGGCGTCGGATAAAGGCCTTCCGGGCCGACTCGCCGATACAGGATATAACCCTCCCTACTGGACAATAACGTCGGATGCAAAACAGACTGACCTGAAAGCCACGTTCAACGCCGGCTATAGGAACGAGGCGTTCTTCGCCGATACGTCGGTGCTCGACCTGAAGAGCTTCTTCAAATACCGAAACCTCGGATACACGGATCCGCCACTTTCAAGCAGCAGCCATGGAGAGCTTTCCTTCGGGCTGGATGCATCCCACGAATACCGCTGGGACTGGATCACAGCGGTGTACGGCATAGCCGTCTCGTACGAAACCGTGGAATCCACAGAAATAGGCAAACACGACAGGTTCAACGGAGCCGGATTCGTCTCCGTTCCCGTGACGTTCTTCGATGCGCTCACGGTCACCCCTTCGATCAGAGGGGACTGGTTCAGCGATTTCGGAGGAGCTTTCGGATGGAAACTGTCGGCCGTGTGGATGCCTCTCGAATCCTTTGCAGTCAAAGCGAATGGGGCCTATTCCTTCCGCGCACCGACCCTGAACGATCTGTACTGGCCAGCCGATCCGTGGACAGCAGGCAACCCGAATCTGAAACCGGAAACCGCCTATACGGCGGATCTCGGACTGAGCTGCAATTTCGGAACCGTATCAGCGAATATAGCGGGATTCCTGCGGTATGCCATGGATGAAATCACATGGGCTCCAGATCCCGTTACCTATACGTATATGCCGCTCAACATCGGACTAACATTTATACCAGGAATAGAAGCAGACATCATGATAAAGTTCTTCGAGCGGTTCTTCCTAAACGGCAATTACACCTTCACGTACAGCTTCCTTCTGGACGACGGAAGCGGACATACGCTGACGTTCGCAGACAACAGACGTTCTCCCAATGTTCCGATCCACAAGGGAGGTTTCTCCGTCGGGTATGCGGATGAAGAAAACAAAGTCACGGTTACAGGCGAAGCGGTATCCGAGCGGTTCGTGAACACGGCCAATACGCAAATCGTGGAGGGATATTTCGTGCTGAATGTCGGATATCAGCGGAAATTCGGCAAAAATGTGACTGCAAATATAGAGCTCAAAAACCTGCTCAACGCCGAGTATCAGATCATGGCAGGATATCTGACCCCTCCCCTATCGCTTCACACCGGCATTTCCGTTCAGCTTTGAGCCTTGTATGATACAGGTATTTTTAAAGGGGGGGCCTGTCATGTGGCCCCTCCTCGCTTTGTCGGTGGTCTCCCTCTGCATAAGCGTGGAACGGCTGTTCTTCTGGCTCGGATACCGAAATACCCGGATACGCGTCGAAGAAAAACTCCTCCATGCTGCAGAGGAACCGGACACCGCCCGCAGGATTAAAGTGCTCGAATCCACAGTAAAAACGGCTGTTAAAGATGCTGTACGGGGATTGAAGCTCCTCGATACTGTTATCACCGTAGCACCGCTCTTAGGCATTCTGGGAACGGTGACCGGCATAATATCAGCGTTCAGCATCCTCAACCTCGCTTCCGGAGAAACACCCAAGCAGGTGAGCGCAGGAATAGCGGAAGCGCTCATCACCACTGCGTTCGGCCTCATGATCGCCATATTCACAGTGCTCCCCTACAACTACTTCAGCCATCTCGCTGTTCAGGAGGCTGAAGCGCTGAGCGAACTCGGAACACATCTCGAAGCAGGCGCTGAAGCAGTCTCACGAGTCAGGACCAGTGAGGATAAGGGGGAAACCAGTAAGCCGACGGAACCTAGTGCATGAAGATATCAACAGGTCTGGAAAACAAAAAAGCACGTATCGAATTGATCCCGTTGTTGGATGTCATGTTTCTCGTGCTCGTATTCTTCATCTACAGCATACTCACCATGACCGCCCAGCGGAGCATAGGCATCGATCTGCCGAAAGCCGAAGGACAGGAACGCGGGAAGGCCGTTACGGTTCTCATAGACAGAGAACACCGTATGAGCCTCGGAGGAAGGCCGCTCCTCCCTTCCGAGGTACCTGAGGCAGTCAAATCCGCGCTTTCGTCACTCCCTCCCGACACTCCAGTGATACTCCGAGCGGACAGGCAGGCGGATCTAGGGGTATGCCTTGAACTTCTTGCAGCGCTCAGGGACTCAGGCCTGGATTCCATCTATTTCGAGACTGAAGATAAACCATGAGCAGGCAACACACAATTCCCTATGTCGCAGGCGGGCTCATAGCACTCGCGCTCCATGCAATCCTGCTCCTCATACCTGTGGACACTGCCGTTTCCAATGCGGGAACGCTTTCCCTGCAGCAGCCGGAGCTTCAGCGCACGAAACTATTCATTCGTTCAGCAGTTCCCGAAACGCCTTTCGAACCCGATCCCCCTCACCCTCCGGATACAGCGCCTGTTCCTAAAGTTACCAAAAAACCGCAGGAGGTTCCGCCAGAAGAACCGTTCCTCGAACCTCAGAAAGAAAACCTCGAAAAAACCCAACCTGAACTGCCGGTGAGCGGCGCGACCATGGAACCTGACTCAGAGACAGAATCCTTGGCTTTCGGACCCGGAGCCGTGACGAGCACCGAGACGGGCATACATACCGGCGATATTTCATGGGCAAGCGGACATGCCTCGGCCCCTGCAACCGGTAGCGCTACCCCGGAACCTCTCCTCACACCATCCGAACCCCTCAACAAGATACAACCCCAGTATCCGAGAGCCGCGAGGCAGCGCGGAATCGAGGGGTTGGTCAAGATCAGAGCGCGCGTGGATGCAGCCGGAATTGTGAAAGAGGCATGGGTCGCGGAATCATCCGGTTCCGCACTCCTCGATACCGCTGCTCTGGAAGCTGTGAAGCGCAGCCTCTTCAGCCCTGCGTTCAAAAACGGTATCCCTGTGCAATCGGATATCATCCTTCCTATCCGGTTTCAACTCAAATAGATAGCATCGAAAGGGGCAAACGCACACAGCAGCTTCGGGAAAACGTGCTGGTTGAGCCTTTCATATTTGTGGAGACGCGAATTTTTTAAAAAAACTTGACAAATGAATGTATGTACAGCATTATTAATAATAATAATTATTATTAATGAAGATTAAAAGAAGAAAGAGCAAGCAGCGGGAGAGGATCTATGAGTTCATAGCATCCACAGCTTCGCACCCGACTGCACAACAGGTATATGAAACTCTGAAAAAGGAAATGCCGCTGCTCAGCTTGGGCAATGTGTACAGAAACATAAAGATACTGGTCGAGGAAGGAAGGATCAGTTGTAAAGAATTCGGAGACGGAATGGAACATTATGATGCACTAACAGCGGTGCATTACCATTTTGTATGCGAACGGTGCGGAAGCGTAAGCGATTTCGAAATGCCTGTTCAGGAACACATAACCGAACAAGCGAAAAAATTGTCG
>CAZWAS010000145.1:7443-8950 GCA_964631915.1 uncultured Spirochaetales bacterium
CATGTGGTCCACAGCCACACGATCCAATTCTTCGGCATATGCGAATCATGCAGGACTGCGAAAGGCTGAGACATGCCACATAGTAAACCAAAACCATTGGAGAAGGAGAAAACGTATGGAACAGACTGAACTTACAACAACAGCAATGCCCCGGATCGGCGATAAAGCGCCGACATTTAAAGCAGTAACGACGCAAGGAGAAATCAATTTTCCGGATCAATATTCCGGAAGTTGGGTGATCCTCTTCAGCCACCCAGCTGATTTCACACCGGTTTGCACATCGGAGTTCATGACGTTCGCCGCGCTCGAGGAAAAGTTTGCAGAGGTGAACTGCAAATTGGTAGGCCTTTCGGTGGACGGCCTGTACAGCCACATAGCGTGGTTGAGAACCATCAAGGAAAAAATCGAGTACAAGGGGATGAAAAACATCGAAGTGAAATTTCCCCTCATCGAAGACATCACCATGGATGTGGCGAAAAAGTACGGAATGATTCAGCCGGGAGAGAGTTCCACGAAAGCAGTCCGTGCTGTGTTCGTCATAGATCCCAAAGGAATCATACGCACCATCATCTACTATCCCTTGAGCCTCGGGAGAAACTTCGACGAGCTGTACCGCGTGGTCGTAGCTCTCCAGACGGCGGACGCTTTCTCCGTTGCAACACCTGCGGATTGGCGGCCGGGAGACGATGTGATAGTTCCGCCTGCAGGGTCTTGCGGCGTGGCAAAGGCGCGCATGGAAGGTAAAGAAGACATGAAATGCTACGACTGGTTCTTCTGCACGAAAAAAATCGACAAAGAAAGCGTCATGAACGCTGTAAAAAAAGGAGAAAAGAAATGAAAAAGACTCTCACCTCGGCAGCTGGAATACCCGTGGGTGACAATCAGAATGCGCTGACTGCAGGGGAACGGGGCCCGCTCCTCGTACAGGACTGGCAGCTTTTCGAAAAACATGCCCATTTCAACCGGGAACGGATCCCGGAGAGGGTCGTACATGCGAAAGGTTCTGCAGCATTCGGCACATTCACCGTAACGAACGACATCACCAAATACACAAAGGCTGCTTTGTTTGCCAAAGCCGGCAAGAAAACGGACTGCTTTCTGCGCTTCTCTACGGTAGCAGGAGAGCGGGGCGCTGCAGATGCGGAACGGGATGTACGCGGATTTGCGCTGAAATTCTACACCGAAGAAGGAAACTGGGACCTCGTAGGCAACAACACTCCCGTGTTCTTCATCAGAGATCCTTACAATTCCCGGATTTCATTCACACCCAGAAACGGGATCCGAAAACGAACCTCAGGAGCGCCACCGCTGCATGGGACTTCTGGTCCCTTTCGCCAGAAACACTGCACCAGGTGACCATCCTTTTTTCGGACCGTGGCATTCCCAAAAGTTACCGCCACATGAACGGATACGGCAGCCATACGTACAGTTTCATCAACGCTGCAGGCGAACGATATTGGGTAAAATTCCATTTCAAGACGCAACAGGGACTTCCGTGTCCGACCGA
>CAZWAS010000146.1:0-8926 GCA_964631915.1 uncultured Spirochaetales bacterium
GAGGTACACAGAAGCCATGCCAGTCCCGAACGCATCGATACGATTCACGTACCCGTCCTTCCATGCAAAAACTTCCTTCGCGAGGCGGGCGCGATAGGTGCCGAGTTTGCTCTCCAGGGATTTCACATCCCCTCCTTGAAAAGCCACATTCCTGAAAAACCGTTCGAGCGGCTCTCCGGATGCGAGCTTCTCTTTCGAGAGGGACAAAGCTTCGTCCAACGAGCCGCAGAGCCCGCCTGCACGGAGCATCCACGCGTTCAGCGCGAACGTTACCTCCATAAGATCATCAGGCCCCTCGCCTCTGAGGCATTGAATGGACTCTTCCACCTCGAGGAAATTCCCGATCATTCTCCCGAGGGGCTGATTCATATCTGTTATGACTGCAGCCGCTTTTTTCCCGAGGCTCTGAGCAGTTTTCACCAAAGATACCGCAAGAGCCTGCGCATCTCCTACGGTTTTCATGAATGCGCCTGATCCGCATTTCACGTCGAAGACCAGAGCATCCGCGCCTTCCGCGAATTTCTTGGAAAGGATGCTCGCGGTTATGAGCGGAACCGATTCCACGGTACCGGTAACATCCCTCAAGGCGTACAGAAGCCTATCCGCAGGGACTATTTCCCTGCTCTGCCCAGTCATGGCGAATCCGATCTCTTTCAGTCCTCGTCTGAACTGATCGATGCTGAGTCCGGTCGTATACCCCGGAATAGCTTCGAGCTTGTCCAGAGTTCCCCCTGTGTGCCCAAGGCTTCTGCCGCTCATCATGGGGACCCTGATTCCGCAGGAAGCTGCAAGCGGAGCGAGTATGAGAGAAATCTTATCGCCTACCCCTCCTGTGGAATGCTTGTCCACAAGCGGACCGCTTATGCCTGAAAGATTCATGGTTGTGCCAGAAGCGATCATTTCCCTTGTCAGATGTCCGGTCTCTTCGAAACTCATGCCCCTGAAAAATACGGCCATAAGCCACGCGGAAACCTGATATTCGGGAACCGTCCCCTTCACGTACCCTTGGATCAGAAAACGAATTTCTTCCTCCGACAGGGTTTCTCCGTTCCGCTTTTTTATGATGATATCCACTACTCGCATCTTATCATTCTCCTCCCAGTACGCGTTCGCATAGAGGCCGGTATTCGGCTCCTGTGCGCTTCAGCAAGGATTCATAGAGTATACACCGGTCCACCTGAAAACTTCCTTCAAGTTTACCTGAAAAAACAACAGGACGGATAGGTTCTCTTCCGTCCCTGATCCTCGCAAGCGTGATATGGGGTATGAAGCGTCGCTCTTGTTTTTCCATGAAAGACCTCACAAGGCTGGAGACCGATTCCCACAGGTTGTACATCTCGTCTTTGCCTTTACGGATCGGACTATAGAGCACTCGAGGGTTTCCCCGTTCCGGGAACTGTCCGAGCCCCTCATACTGGGCTTCGAAGATACTCTGCGGCAATGCTGCACACATGAGAAGAGCTTTCACCTGTGCAACAGCCCCATCAGGAACTTCTCCGAGAAACGCGAGGGTGATATGCATGCCTTCGGGTCTTACCCACCCGATACGGGGGTACTCTTCTCTGAGCTGCACCGTGGCATTCCATATATGCTCTTTGACCGGTTCCGGGATCGGGATCGCTACGAAACATCTCACAAGATACCAGCTCCGCTGGAAAGGCTTTTCAGTCGAGTCCCTATGATGTCTTCAATTATGAGGTACACGATAGTTTTCAGCTCTCCCAAGGATCTGCTTCCCAACTCTATCTCTACAGCCTTCTCGAAATCCAGCGTGCCAGTATGCAGGAGATATCGTCTCGAGCCCGGGGAAAGATCTCTCATGCCCTCGCTGCCGCACTGCGAACACAGAAACGCTGCTTCCTTCGAAGACAGTACCATGGCGTCCCGATCCTCCATTATTCTACCGCATGAGGAACATCTATGCAATTGCGGCTTCAACCCCAGAAGCGAAAAGTAGCGCCATAGAAATTGAATCTGCACATAGTCCAAGTATTTCATAGCCATGCGGTCAAGCAGAGAATATGCAGCCACCAGGAAATCGAATACCTGATTCGAGCTTTCCCCTCCACCGAAGCTCTTCATGATGATTTCCGCCCACACCGAAGCAATGTAGAATTTCTTCAATTCCCCCCGGATTCCCTCGAAAAAGTGCTTCACCGCCATATCCGTCACCTTATATGTGTGTTTAACCGGCTCATGGTAGATGAAGGCCTGCACATGGCAGAAAGGGTCGCTTACCCCTTTGAGTTTTCCTGTGGGTTTGTATGCTCCGTGAGCAATGGCACTTATCAGTCCCAGATCCTGAGTCAACAAAATAAGGCCTTTGTGTATTTCTCCCACGCGGTTGTTCCGGAGGATCACCGCTTCGGTTATCACATTGCGTTTCATCCTGTTTCAAGCTGTATGAATCCGCCGATAAAGCTCACATCGTTGATGATCCTATTGTCGTTCGATGTTCTGAACGAAATCTGTATCATAAAGAAAAGATTTTTGCTGCTTAAAGCGATGAGCAGAAATACAAAAGCGAACATGAATGTGGAACGGTTGAGACTTATTTTCATCGTCCCCCGCTTACCTCTTTGATATCGCTCACGAGACCGAGTATATCTTTTTCACTGGTAGCCCATGAGCACATGAACCTGGTGTAAGCCGTACCTATGAAATCATAGAAATACCATCCTTTGTTCCTGAGCGCAGCGGCAATATCGGCGCTCATGCTTACGAATACGGAATTAACTTCCCGGGGAAACATGACTGTCACAGCAGGCAGTTTCTTGAGTTCCGCTTCGAGTTTGCGAGCCATGTCGTTCGCGTGCGCCGCATGTTTGAGCCAAGCTCCTGATTCGAGCATCGTGATCCATGGGCCGGACATGAACCGCATCTTCGAAGCGAGCTGTCCCGCCTGCTTGCAGCGGTAGTCGAACTCATAGGCGAGCTCCTTATCGAAAAAGACAACTGCATCACCAACGGCAAGACCGTTCTTGGTTCCACCAAAACACAGCACATCCACGCCGACCCTCCAGGTTATTTCGCTCGGATGGACATTCATCGCAGCTATCGCATTGGCGAAGCGTGCCCCATCCATGTGTATGCGGAGGGAATGCTTCCGCGCCACTGCCTGAATACGCTTTAGCTCTTCCACCGAATAGAGCGTTCCCACTTCGGTCGGCTCGGTGATGCTCAACACCTTCGGTTTGGGATAGTGGATATCGCTCCGTTTCATTATTACATGCTCTGCTTCCGCAGGATCGATCTTTCCGTTCTCTCCCTTTACCGTAAGGATCTTGGTTCCGTTCGAAAAAAACTCCGGAGCTCCGCATTCGTCCGTTTCGATATGCCCCATCTCGTGGGCAATAATGCTGTGATAGGATTTGCACAGGGAAGAGAGCGCGAGGGAATTCGCAGCCGTGCCGTTAAAGACGAAAAACACTTCGCACTCGGTATCGAATATTTCTCGTATCTTATTCGAAGCTCGTTCCGTCCAGGTATCGTCACCATAGGCCCGTTCGAAACCTCTGTTCGCTTCCTCCAAGGCTCTGAATGCCTCGGGACAAATGCCTGCGTAATTATCGCTTGCGAATTGGCATTTCAGTGTATTCATGGGGGGATGGTAACACGTAACAAAGCTCAATGCAACGCCGCCGAATCGCAAACCCGATCGCTCGCAGAAATCCGTCGTACACCTCAGATTTCGAACCGATATCAGATTTTATCGTCCGAAACGGCAGCCCTCGTCGTTTTCAAATGCCGCGAAAAAAATTCGTAACTCCGGTCCGCAATGGTAACAAACAGCGCATCGAGTACTACCATCTGCGCTCTACGGGCGGAGCGTACCAGCCGATTGGGTGAGAAGCAGCACATCGGTAAGGAGGGGAAACGGGGAATTCAAGTAATTCGTAAGGCCGATGTTTTTTACCTCCTGCACAGGCATGTTCGAGAGCGCTGATGACCACATGGGTACTGCCGAAATGGGAGATATCGAACGCGACGTCCCCTCTCCGAGAAGCGAGGCGGCCATTTTCATACCCGCCTGATCTTTGAAACACTGGGCATTAAGGTTATGCTCTACAGTTTCATCCAGAGGTCTTTCGCAATGATACCGGAAACGCCTGTTCCGAACACCATCACACGTTTCGTGTTCTGCAGAAGGTCCGCTGCCCTATCCAGCCCAGCGCCGCGCTGTCCAGGAGCGTGAGTGTATCCTTCAGAACCTTGTATCGATGTGTGGAACACTTTTTTGATGATCACTGGCGTCTCGTCGTTTCGATCGATTTCCTCGTGAATATCCGAAGACGAATCGTATATATTCTGCGACAGAGCGATCTTGAAATCGTGAAAACCTTTGAACCCGAGCCGTTTGCAGAAAAACACAATGGAAGCCTCGCTGGCGTCTATGCGGTCGGCGAGCTCTGTCACCGGGAGATCGATGATGGCTTGCGGATTAGCAACACACCTTACCGCCGACACAGGATCTCTTCGATCAATATTTGAATAACTGATTTGCCGCCCTTCTAGTGCGTCTTAAGGATTGTCCGGTAGTCATCAGTTTTGGAGGCTGCTGAAAAACTTCCAGATAAGCTCACTTGCATCCAACCCTGTGGTCTGGACGGTAGGCCAATTGTGGCCGAAGCCACCGATTCGATAATACCATACAGGATATTTGCCGTCGGAGTTCGCATATAAGCACGCGCTTATATTGCCCGCCATATCTTCTATCACAGAATCAGCGCCATTCCTGTCCGTCCAATACTTTATTATATCGTCCATCTTCGGGGCGCCGCCCCATCCACCGTCTGTAGCCATCGAGCCATCTATGGGTACGATGTGGTCGGCCGTTCCGTGTATCTGCAATACTGGCACAGGAGCCGCATTGCCCCTCCCTTTCCAAGTGCCGCCGCTCATGGTACCAGCTATGCTTGCGATAGCGCGGAAAGTGTTGGGCGATCTTACAGCAAGGGTATAACACATAAAGCCGCCGTTACTCAAACCCGCGGCGAATGTTCTATCTCTGCTGAAACCATATCTTTCCTGCAGGTATGCAGCAAGCGCCGCCAGGAAACCGGTATCATCCACATCCGTAAAGGTAAGATCCGCATTCCAGTGTGTGCCTGGGAATTCAGTGCTCTTGCTTGTAAGCCCTTGCGGATACACTACACCGAAGCCGCCTTTGTCGGCGATGGCATTCATGCCTATCGCGTTCATAAAGCTTGCGGCGAAGCCGTAATAGCCGTGCAAGACAAACACGAGGGATGCGTCCATAGGGAGGTTTTCGGGGATATAGAGCAGGTAGCTCCGCTTAATTCCGCTATCATTAAAATCGTGTAATCGTGCGATTCCCGTTTCGCCTGCAAGAACGTCAGCAATGCGTTCGGAATAGTTCGCAGTTAGGCCAGATGTAGCAGAACCTTGGGGAAAGATTGCAGCTGGTGCAGCAGCCGGGGTTTCGGCGCAATCCATCCGTCTCTGCCTCGCTTCCGCCGTGCATCCTGTGAGCACGCACAAAAACGCTGCAAATAAAACGACTATCTGCTTTTTCACCATAGCTATTGTCCTTTCTCCCGCGACTGCTGCAACGCGATATTGATACTCCCATCTATCGTCTGTTACGCTCCAGCAGACCGCGAAATATCTTCGATCGCACGCCATACAGGAATATGTGCGATTTACATACTGCCACCGCTTACGACGATGCACTGGGAAGAAACGAAACTCGCATCGTCGCTAGCGAGGAAAGAGGCCACGGCGGCTATTTCCTCTGGCTCCCCGAGCCTTTTAAGCGGTATCAGCTTCATGTGCTCGGCAATGATCTCTTGGGGCACCGCGCGGTACATATCCGTATTGATAAATCCCGGGGCAATGCAATTGGCTGTAATATTCTTAGGTCCTCCTTCTCTTGCGAGCGCCTTCGTGAAGCTTATTATGGCACCTTTCGACGCAGCATAATTCGTCTGTCCGGCCGTAATCCCAAACGCCGATACCGAAGTAATGTTCACAATCCTTCCGTAGCATTTCTCTCGCATGATTGGCACTACATATTTGCACGTATGATAGGCTCCGTATAGATTAACGTTGATGACGGAATCCCATGCATCCTTCGTCATCTTATGGAACATAGCATCCCGCGTGATACCAGCGTTGTTGACCAGGATATCGATTGCGCCATCAAATCTGTCCATTATTTTCTTGATCGCATCAGCCACCTGCTCTTCATTGGACACATCGCAGCCGATCGCCAGAATTTTCTCCCCCGTCGGATCGAGCGAGGTCGCTGTTTTTTTTGCTGCATCAAAATCCCATTCCAGAATTGCGACTCCCGCCGCCCCGTCATCCACAAATCGCTTTACGATGGCAGCTCCGATACCTCTGCAGCCTCCTGTAACAACCGCGTATTTCCCATCCAGTTTGCTCATTTTAATTCTCCCCATTCTTATGCCGCCACATCAGCATATTCTTGTGTAATGCCATCAATCCCTTTCAAGTAAACAAGCAACACCCTGCCCACCTCCGCAACAGAGTGTAATAAGTCCTCGCTTTAAACCGCGTTCCCGCATATACCGAGCCGTCCTTGCGGCAAGTATGCCCCCTGACGCTGCATTCGGATGTCCGATAGAAATTGCACCACCATTCGGATTGAGCTTCTTTGTGTCAATACCCAATTCTTTGATACAAGCGATGGCCTGCACTGCAAAGGCCTCGTTGAGCTCGATAACATCGAAATCGTCGATCGTAAGCCCGGTTTTTTCCATAAGTTTTCGAGTAGCGTACACAGGCCCAATACCCATAATATTGGGGTCTACTCCGGCGGATGCAAATGCAGCCACTCTCGCCAGCGGCGTCAGGCCGAACTCTTTCGCCTTCTCGACATTCATCAAAAGGATGGCGGAGGCGCCGTCATTCATAGGGGAAGCGTTGCCCGCGGTCACTACTCCACCTTCCTTCATGACGGGGTTCAATCTTCTCAACGACTCCATCGAACTATCCGCACGCACACACTCATCCCTCTCAAAAACGACAGGACTTCCTTTTGCTTGCGGTATTTCAATAGGGAACGTCTCCTCGTCATAAAAACCTCGCTCCCAAGCCGCCGCCGCCTTTTTATGGCTGTTGAGCGCGAATTCGTCGCATTCTTCCCTCGTAATTCCGTATTTTTCCGCAAGATTCTCCGCTGTCATGATCATAGGCAGATCTCCGAGGCGATCGGATGAAACCTTGAGCGGCTCCATATCCAGCGACATCGGATAAGCGCTTTCTGGTCGCTTGACCATGAATGGCTGCTTAGAGTAGCTCTCCACGCCACCAGTCAACACTACTTCCGCCGCGCCAGCCATGATCAAGGATGCCCCGAGCGTCATTGCATCAAGAGAGCTGGCGCATTGCCTGTTTACAGTAATAGCTGGAACCGAGATGGGAAATCCTGCTTCGAGCAGTGCTATCCGGGCCAGATTGCCCCAATTATAATTAAACAAGTTGCCAAAGATGACCTCATCTATGCTTTTCGGGTCGATTCCCGCTTTTTCAACGACCTTTTTCATCACCAGGCTTCCTATATAAGGCGCTTCAAGAGATGCAAGCGCTTTACGAAACTTCCCGATCGGTGTCCGGATCACCTCCGCTATGACAACTTCTCGTAATATTTTCATAATTTTCCAGATCTCCTTTTTAAAAGCGGCGTCATCATCGATACTGCCGCCCGTTTTCCTAGTCAGCTGTACTGGTAAACTGCGGAAAGTCTATTTTCTTTCCTCCGAGCGTGGCGGCCATGATGGGATTGGTGGTAGCGTCTCTCCAGTAAATGTCCTGGAACTTAAGATGTTTCCGGTACTGGCCAGGAGGAATCATCACATGTTTGGTGAACACTCTGTTGAAATGCGTTATATTCACAAAGCCGATCTCTTTACTTATCTCCGAAAGCGACATATTCGTATAGGTGAGAAGCTCGACCGCCTTTCGAATCCGAATGATCATCAGGCACTCGAATATGGTGACTGTGGTTTCTTTCTTGAACAAACTGCAGAGATAGCTTTTTTGCAATGATGCTTGAGCCACTATATCGTCCAAAGAAAGCCGTTTTTTATAGTTATTCTCTAGAAACCGTATCGTATCCCTCACCGGCGTTGAATAAGCCGACACCTCTATATATTTCGACGGCGTGTTCTTCTCGCGCCTTTTCTTTGCAGACAGTTTGAAAAGGATGGCGTAGAGGTAAGTCACCATGATCTCTTCGGACGATGGGGTCGAATTGTTATTCTCGTCGAAAATCTCCTTTAAAAGTCTTCCCGAAAACTCGTCGTTCTGCACCAGGGTACCGATATCAGAGCACATTTCCTTGACGCCCTTTGAAAACGAGGAGAACTTTACCTCGAAGTAGTAACCTGTCTCATCACTCGTATCTGTGATCGAATGGACGCTATTCGCTGCGATGAGTATTGTATCCCCTACTCCTGCCGTGAACGTATTTCCATCGACTGTAAAAGTGTATCTTCCTCGGACAATATGATTCAGCTGATAATAGGGATGCTCATGTGTCGCATACGTTTCACCCGTGTTCAGCTTGGATAGTCCTGAAATCAATATCTTGATTTCCTGCTGCATTGTTATCAACCCCACTTTTACCTTTCCATCGTGTTGCTGCGCTTGGCTCCAGCAATGGCAAAGTCAAGTGCCGTGCATACACACTCATTCGCCCGCCATATTCGATTTTTCTATCCACGCCAGTGCCATTTTTTATGTTTCGGCCACCGTTCCAGCCTTGACATCGCTAATGATGCCATCGGAGAGATCCACTTTTGCATATCTCTGAAGTACTTCAATGCCAATGGCCATTATGAGGATAATTCCCTTGAAGACCATCTGCCAATAATCGTTAACGCCTGTCAACGTAAGCCCGTTGAAAAGTACGTTTATCGCCAACACACCGAGCATGGCC
>CAZWAS010000147.1:0-3272 GCA_964631915.1 uncultured Spirochaetales bacterium
AAGTGTAAAAAATAGAAGTCAGTTTATAAAGGAACTACAAGAGACTGCAAGAAATACAATGCTCAAAGATCAAAGGATGAATATAAGGATAGGGAAAAAAGATTTAGATGGAATAAAGGAAAGGGCCCTTGAAGAAGGGATCCCATACCAAACATTAGTCGCAAGTATTATTCATAAATATGTAAATGGAAAGCTAAAGGAAGTGGTTGAATAAAAACGCACCAATCTAACAATCGCTTCGACCTGACAACCCGGCCTGTCACGCAATCTGCTAAATATGTAATGCAGATTGCGCGCCAGTCTCGGGTTGCAGGTCATGAGCCTGATATGCTGCACCTTCATGGTATAGGTGCGGAATCGATCCAGAGAGAGAGGCATACATGAAAAAATATTTTGTGATAATTCTTTTGGTGTTCGGAGTGCTGTCGATATTCGGCCAGAGCGAAGGACCGTTCGTTATGAGTTTCTCAAAGACAAAAGTGGAGTTTAATCCTATTCATACATACACTGCGACCGAAGCTCAGATTTATACGGCGATTTACGAGGGGTTGCTCTCTTATAATCCCATAACCCTTGATCCGATGCCGGGCGTGGCGAGACATTGGGAAATACTGAACGATGGGACTCTGTATAAGTTTTACCTCAGATCAGATGCCGTATATTGGAACGGAGATCAGGTGCTCGCATCTCATTTCAGGGATACCTGGCTGAAACTGCTAGATCCGGCGGAAGGAGCTGCTTATTCTTCGCTGTTCGATGTTATCAAAGGTGCAAAGGACTATAGAACAGGCAAGACGAAAGATCCGAGGACAGTTGGTATACGGGCGGTTTCGGATACGGTGCTCGAAATAGAACTTGAAGAACCTGCGACACATTTTCTGAAAGTACTCTGCCATCACAGTTTTTCGCCCGTGCATCCGAGCTTCCTCAATATACGCGACTGGTCAGGATTCGCTGCAATACCTGGAAACGGGCCGTATTACATAATCCGTAAAACTCAGGACGAATTGGTCCTTGCGAAAAATCAACTCTACTGGGATGCAAAGAGCGTACTGCTTCCACAGATCCGTATTCTATTCACCGACGACGCGGAAAAGATGACGGAATCGTTCAACGCAGGAGAGGTCCACTGGATCGCTGGCGGTATGATACCGGATAAAGTGCTCAACAAGGATGCGCTCATCATTTTCCCCATGTTCGCAACGAATTACTATTTCTTTTCATCGACTGAAAAGGGGTACCAGGATGAAAGAGTGAGAACAGCCCTCGCGTTATTTCTGCCGTGGAAGGAAATCCGCGAAGGATATCCTATTCCTGCACATACGCTGATACCACAGATTCCTTCATATCCGGAGGTGAAAGGCTTCCAAGACCAGGATGTGGAAGCCGGATTCAAACTTCTCGCGGAGGCTGGTTTCCCGCAGGGGATCGGTCTTCCGGACATTGTTATCAAAATACCGCAGGGAGAGGATGCGGAAAGGATAGCGCAGTTGATGAAATCGGCATGGGAATCCCAGCTTTCCGTGAAAGTGGATATACGGCGGATTCCGTTCGCGGAGTATTTCGATGCGCTCAAAGTGAGGGATTACACGATAGGAACCATAACGTGGATCGGGGATTTCCTGGATCCTCTTACGTTTCTTCAAATGTGGACGAAAGACAGCAATCTGAACGATGCGCGATTCAGCAGCATTGAATACGACAGACTCATCATGCAGTCCATGTCCGAATACGGCGCCGAGCGGTATAAGACTTTGCAGAGGGCGGAGAGCATAATCGTGGAGGGAGCCGCCGTGCTTCCCATAAGTCATTCTCCTTCGCTCAACCTCATAGACATGAAAACCATAGGAGGTTGGTACCCGAATCTTCTGGATATACATCCTTTCAAGTACTTCAGGTTCAAGGAGCTCGAGCTGCCACCTGGTGTGGCTTCGTATGCACCGGGCCCTGCCGTGAACTGACCGCTTTAGGGATTTGGGTCGTCCTTTTCGGTTTTTTTCTCTTTGCCGGTTATGCGTTCGATGAGCATATGTATTTTTTCTCTGAGAAAAAAGCCTATGAAAAACAAGACGATCGCTATGGTGACTATGACGATGAGAAGTATCCAGCGCTGTCCAGCTGCAGCATCGCCCATTATGACACTTCCGAAGAGAGCTGGAAGCCTTCCTGTAGTGGATATGACGAAAAAGCTCAGAAAGTTCAAGGGGGAGAGACCTGCCACATAGCAAAGTATGTCTTTGGGTATACCTGGTATTACAAAAAAAAGGAACATTGCTGCTTTCGCTTTCGGCGATGTGAGAACAGCATCGAATTTTTTCAGCTTTTCCTCTTTGACGAATCTCAGGATGAACGGTTTTCCGAGTATCCGTGCAATGAAAAAGTTGAAGGAAGAGCCTATGGTTATTCCGACTAGAGAATAGAGGAGTCCGAGCCAGATTCCGAACAGATATCCGCCGGCAATCTGTGGCACTTCTCCGGGTATTATGAATATGACCACTTGAAAGAACTGAAGTGCGACGAAGATGAACGGTGCAGCAGCACCCTTTCCTTCTATCCAGAGTTTCAGTTTCTCCGGAGAGGAGAAGAAATTCCACAGCTCCCTTCTGAATAGTATTCCGAGTATTATTATTGCGAGGATAAATGCGGGGAAAACGAGAGACGGGAGTATTGAAAGAAAACGCTTTTTTCCCATGATACTGGAATAGCAGCATACATGAAAGATGTCCCTTTGACTATACTGCATTTTTTAGGTATAATGGACATACATATGGAAAGGCATCATAAAACCGCCACGAAATTCAAGGTGAATCAGGAAGTTGTTTACCCCATGCAGGGGGTAGGCAAGATCAAAACCATTCAGGAAAAGTTTTTCAAGGATAAAAAGATTCTCTATTACATCATTTACCTTGAAGTTACTGACATGACTGTTATGGTTCCCGTTGACAAGGCAGAAGAGCTCGGTATCCGTCCCATTGTGGAGAAAAAGGAAGCGCAGAAAGCGCTGAAGCTCATAACCGAAGAATACGAGCCGATCACTGCCGACTGGAAAATGCGATATCAGATGAACCTCGATCTGCTGAAAAAAGGCAGTGTCATAGATATTGCGACGGTAGTGAGAACCCTGTATCACAGAAGCAGAATCAAGGAGCTTCCCATTCTGGAGCGCAAGCTGTTCGACAGCGCTTTGAAGCTCCTTGTGGACGAAATCTCTTTTTCTCTCGGAACGAGCAAAGAGCATGTGGAGCAGCTAGTTTTCAGCAAACTGGAAGCGG
>CAZWAS010000147.1:3299-8911 GCA_964631915.1 uncultured Spirochaetales bacterium
TCACTGCTGAGGGAGCGAGCTCCCGTATGGGTGATTCGGGCAAAAAAGAGTACAAACTGCTTCAGGATAAGCCCGTGCTGGTGCATTCGATCGAAGCGTTTCTCGGAACGGGACTGTTTCAGACCCTGATCGTTACTGTTCCAGTCGGCGGCATTCCCGAAGCTGGTGGCATAGTGGCCCCGTATGTACCCAGGGAATGCCTCGAATTCGTCGAAGGCGGAGTTACCAGGCAACTTTCCGTGCTGAACGGGCTGGTCGCCATGGAGGGAGGCGGTTATGAAATCGTGCTCATCCATGACGGGGCGCGTCCGTGGATAAGCTGCGAGCTTATTCGGGCTGTATATGCTGGGACGCTTCTGCATGGCGCGTGTGCGCCGGCTGTTACGCCGCGGGATGCCATGAAACAGGTGAATGCGGACGGATTCATAGTATCGCACATTTCACGCGACTCCTGCATCGGCATCCAAACTCCGCAGGGGTTCGAATACCGAGGCATACTCAGGGCGCACCGAGCAGCAGCCTCCGATAATATCGCATATATCGATGATACGGAAATCTACGACAAATATGTCGGAAGGGTGTACACTGTGCCTGGCGATTCCGCGAACAGAAAAATCACCTACCGGCACGATCTGGAGTAAGCATGCGCATAGGGTACGGATACGATATCCACAGACTGGTTGCAGGAAGAAAGCTCGTGCTCGCAGGAGTGGACATACCTTCTCCTGTAGGAGAAGAAGGCCATTCGGACGGCGATGCATTGATCCATGCCATCATAGACGCCCTGCTAGGTGCATGTTCTTTGGGCGATATTGGAAGCCATTTTCCCCCATCGGATCCGGCGTATAAAGACATATCCAGTCGCATTCTTCTCAAAAAGGCTATGGATATGATCCGCGAAGCCGGATGGTGCATAGAGAATGTCGATACCATAGTCATCCTGCAGTCTCCGCGTATTCTCCCTTATGTCGCGGACATGAAGCGCATTCTCGCAGCGGATATGGGTATAGCACTCGATTCGGTTTCCATAAAAGGGAAGACGAAGGAGTCTCTCGATGCAACCGGAGAAGGCAGGGCGGTAGAAGCCTACGCGGTCGCTTTACTCGCAAAGCATGGATAAACAGTATTGGAAATGCATATTCGAAAAGCTCGAAGCGTTTCTTGCAGACGAACTGAAACCTTCGGTTTCGGAGATCGCGGCACAGCGGAAAGATCCTTTTGCCGTCCTCATTTCCACTATGATATCACTCAGGACTAAGGACACGGTCACCATCGCAGCCTCGGGGCGGCTTCTCGAAGCGGCGCCGAACCCGGAACGCATGGCGGAGCTTTCAGTGGCAGAGATCGGCAATCTCATCTATCCTGCAGGATTCTACAAAACGAAGGCGAAACACATCAAAGAAGTATGCACATTGTTGGCCGCTCACGGCGGATCAGTTCCTTCGGAAATCGAGGAGCTCCTCAGCTTGCCGGGCGTAGGGAGGAAAACGGCAAATTTGGTGCTGGCTCTGGGGTTCGGCAAAGATGCCCTATGCGTGGATACCCATGTGCACCGGATATCGAACAGAGTCGGCTGGGTCTCGACGAAAACACCCGAAAAGACCGAATACGCTCTTATGGAAATTCTTCCTCGCACCTACTGGCTTAGGATCAACGAGATGCTCGTCGCCTACGGTCAGCGGGTCTGCGTGCCTATTTCGCCGAGATGTTCCTTATGCGTCATACGGGAACACTGCCGCAGAGTTGGAGTGGAGCATTCTCGATAATATATTAATTATTTTTTGATATTCCGAAAGATTCCGGCACAAGTTTTTCCACCCGACCGTCTGCATAGCCTACGAACACCTCGGGAACGATCCTTGTGAACAACCCGTTTTCCACAAGCCCGGGGATGCTGTTCAGCTTTTCCTCGTACACATAGGGATCAATGGGTTCCTTGAACAGAATATCCAGAAGGATATTGCCGTTATCGGTTATGACAGGCCCCATCTTTTTCACTGCCATACGCACGGTCACTGTGGCACCGAGTGCTTCGAGAGCCTTCATGACCGGAACGCGCGCTATGCGCATCACTTCCGTGGGAATCGGGAAGTTGAGGCCGAGGTTTTTCACGAGCTTCGATTCGTCCACAACTATTGCGACTTTTTTCGAGGCATAGGCCACGACTTTTTCTATCAGGAGTGCTCCTCCCCCCCCTTTCGTGAGCCTGAACAGAGGATCCACTTCGTCGGCTCCATCTATGACGAGGTCGAGTTCTCCATCTATCTCCGGATCGTTCAGAGTCCTCAGAGGAATGTTCCATTTCTGACATTCGATTTCGGTCTGAGAGCTGGTAGGAACAGCGAGTATGCTGTTCAATGAGCCGCTTGCGAGCAGTTCTCCTACGCGTCGGACTGCCCATACTGCGGTGGAGCCGGTTCCGAGTCCCAGTTTCATGCCGCTTTGTACAAGCTCGTCGACGGCTTTGAATCCTACGAGTTTTTTGGTTTCAGTCGTATCCATGTTTAACAACCCCCGGAACACTATAGCAACGATTTCCGGGGGGCTTCAAGGCAAACTCAGGATTCTTTGCCGTGCAGAGTGATTCCTGTTTCGGCAGCTAAAGGCTGTTCCTCTATCGCAGTTTTTCGCAGGAAATCCGTATCGAGTTTGAAAAAATCGATCACAGCCCTGAGCTGTTCCGCTTGGGAAGACAGCTCCTCCGCAGTGGAAGCGAGCTCTTCCGCTGCGGACGCGTTCTGCTGCGTCACGTTGTCGAGCTGCATGATAGCCTTGTTTATCTGATCCACACCGGCATTCTGCTCCTTGCTCGCTGCGCTAATCTCCTGCACGAGCTCTGCTGTCTTTTTGATGTCGGGTACGAGTTTTTCGAGCATGGTATTCGCTTCTTCCGCAGTCGCCACGCTCGTTCCGGACAACTCGCTTATCTCTCCTGCCGCTTTCTGGCTTCGTTCCGCGAGTTTCCTCACTTCGGAGGCAACCACAGCGAATCCTTTGCCCTGTTCTCCTGCGCGTGCAGCCTCTATTGCAGCGTTCAGCGCCAGCAGGTTCGTTTGTCTCGCTATCTCCTCGATTATGCCGATTTTCGCAGCGATTTCCTTCATGGCGTTCATCGCCTTCGATACGGCTATACCACTCTGCTGTGCGTCTTGTGCCGCTTTCTGGGCTATCTTCTCGGTCTGCAAGGCATTGTCAGAATTCTGTTTAATGTTCGAGCTCATCTCTTCCATGGAAGAGGAAACTTCTTCCGTGGATGCTGCCTGTTCCGTAGAACCCTGCGACATGCCCTGTGCGGATGCGCTGAGCTGCGCAGAGCCTGCAGTCACAGAGTCGGCTCCGTTTCGAACGTTCAGCACTACATTCTGCAACTTTTCGACCATGTTTTTCATGGCTTCGAGCATGAGCCCTGTCTCGTCTCTGTTTTTCGATTCTATGGATACCCGCAAATCCCCTTCGCTGAGCTTGTTCATGGCTTCCAGCGCCCTGGCGATCGGTTTCGATATAGTGCGCGAGAGGAGGAACACGACGAAGATGATCGCTGTGATCGCGGCGACGCCAATTATGACGATGAGGAACACGAGTTGTGTTGTGGTGGCATTGAGCTCGCTTTCGGATATGCTGATGACAGCCACCCATTTCGTTCCGCTGCGCCCGATTTCGACCGGCACACCTGCAGAGAGCACAGTTCCATTGGTCGTGTTGGAATGGCGTTTCATGTAGAAGGGTTCGCCTTTTAATACATTTTCGATGAAAGGCTTATCCTTACTTGTCTCTTCTATATGTTTCCCCACATAATCCGCTCTTTTGCTTCCTACGACAGTACCGTTTGCGGAGTACAGGTTGAGGTATGCGTCTTTGAATTCGCCGATTCTGATAGTGCTTACCAGAGTTTGAAGATTGTCCAGCGTGAGGTCGATTCCCGTCACACCTATGAATTTTTTTTCGCTGTTGAACAGCGGTACCATGAGCGATGTGAGGAGCACATCTTTCCCTTGAATGGTATACGTATAGGGATCGAGTACGCATTCTTTCCCGCGGACCCGTGGAAGCGTGTAATACGACCCTTCCGTTTCGTAATCGACCAGGGCTTCCAGGACGCCTTTTCCGTTTTTATCGCGCGTCCAGTACGGTATAAAACGGCCGGTGCCGTCGTGTCCGATTTCGTTCACGAAGTTTTTGTCCACGCCGTCGAAAGCATTAGGTTCGAACGCAAGAGACACTCCGAGGAAATTTACGTTTTTTTCGATGTAATACTGTAGGATCATGTTCGTTTTTCTGCGTGTGAGGTTGAGTCCTTCCACATTCACAAAGGATTCGAATATGGTAGCGAGCGCCCTGGCTTCGTCGAGGGCCACCTCGATCTCTGCTTTGACCCTATTGGCATAATTGGCTGCGGTTTCTTCTGCGATCGTTTTCGCCTGTTCTCCTGTGGCGTTCCGGACACCGATTGAGATGACGATGATGATAATTGCGACAGCTGCGAGCACTACTGCTGCCATTGAAAGTATGAGACGGGTTCCTATTTTCATGGTATTCAAACTTTTTTTTGCCATACTGAACTCCTTATCTCCGTTCCCATCTATCGAGGCTTATACTGAATGTTATGGTACCTATAGCTTTGCCGTCTTTTTTCACCGGCACCGATACCTGCACCACGATTTCGTCTGTACTGTCGTCGTACTCGACTTTCCCGTAGTGTATGGCGCCTATTCCATCATTGAAGGCTTTCTTGAATTTGTCTTCATCCCCCTGCCAATAATCCGAGGTTCTGACGGTCTGTCCCACATTCGCTCCTTTGTTGTCGGTGGCGAAAGCTTCCACTATGAACTTGTGCTGAAATTGATAGTTCAGAAGAGCGAGTGCGCAGTCATTGCTCATGAGATTGAGCATAAACCGTGTAAACCGCTTCGAGGCTATCCATTCCTCATCGATCTGCTTGATTCTTTCGAGTGTGAGCCCCGAATTGTTCTGAGCTTGAACCGCTGCTGTTATAACAGGATCTTCTCCTATCTTCGCGAGCTCAGTTTCGGAGAACTGGATGAGTTTTTGTGGAATGGTTTTGTTCTGGCCGAATGCGAAACAGGGCAGTACCACGAGGAGTATGCAGGGCAGGAATTTTGTTCCGGAAGGCACAAACTTCATACATACCTCCTTATGTGTGTTTTTTTTGATACTGATAAGTCTAATCTATGTACAACGTAAAAGCCAATTTTCTGAATAAAATCAGGTAACTGTTCCAGAAAGGGCAATACGAGTGTCGCCCGAGGTACGAATGCCGAAGGTATCGGAGATACCGAAGGCACAGGAAGTGCCGAAGTCCTGGCCGACACTGTTCGGACGGATCGGAAGTCAATACATTTTCAATAATGCCGATATTTTTTCTTTACCTGCGGTGAGGATGAAATTCGCGAGCCGCGGCCCCATTTCTTTGCCTATGAGAGCCCGATACACGGTCTTGAAAAAGTCCTTCGGTTCTATGCCGGTCCGCTCTGCGATGGTATAGAGTGCTTCGGCGAGCGTCTTTTCGTTGTGTGTTTCGAATTTTTCTCTAACCTCGGCATGGAGGAGCCCGAGCGCTTGTTTTTCCGCCTCTGAAGTCTCAATAGGAGCCG
>CAZWAS010000148.1:0-1773 GCA_964631915.1 uncultured Spirochaetales bacterium
CATGAATTTCACCTCGGGAGAAAGAAATGCTTACATCATCCAACGCTATGGTACCGCCGAATGTCTTTCTTATATTTCTAATCGCTAACGCTTCTGTTTCCATACTGCCGCTTCATCGTTTCAAAAAGGAACACCAGATATAAGGATTACATTTGCATACGGAGTGAATTCTCCCGTTTTGACGAAGCACGCAACCGGCTCATTTCTTTCAGCACCATGGAGAACCAAGTCTTTGAATTCCGGATGGGGTATATATTTTATGCGAATATCATTTCCTTTATTCTTCTTTGTCTTGAACAATTCGAGTAACTTTTGATGTACCTGTGGACTGATCGTTTTTGTTTCCTCGGCGATAATAACCTCTTCGAACTCGAAATCGTGGCTGACAGCTTTGACCACATCAAGGAAAGCCGGAATCCCTTCTGCTACCGAAAGATCGATTGTTTTTGTCAAATCATGTAAGGGGAAAGGAAACCCTCTATCTGTAATTACCAGCATATCGCCATGCCCCATTCTGCATATAACTCTTTGCAATTCGTTGTTGAGTATTCCTTTTGTCTTCATGAATCAACCTCCATCATGTTTTTCATCATTTTTATTACCTCCTCCTTATCGGGAATAGAGGATTGTGCACCTCTTCTTGTCGTCGAGATAGCAGCTGCACAATTAGCATATCTGATGCACTCGCCAATCGGAGCTCTTTCGTTATACTTAACAGCAAAAGCACCGCAGAATACATCTCCTGCAGCAACGGTATCGATAGCTTTCACAGAAGGCGGTGGAATGAGTTTGTTCATCGACGCGTCGCTCACGAATGCTCCTTGTTCCCCCATGGTCACAATTACGGTTTCACATCCTTTGTTTCTCAGCATAGTTGCTGCCATGAGGGCATCATGCTCATTGCGGATACCAACATGCGTCAGTATTTCAACCTCGCTTTCATTAGGAATGATAACTGAACACATGGCGACGATATCATCCGGTATTTCAACTGCAGGAGCTGGATTCAAAATCACTTTCACCCCTAACGATGCTGCGATTCTGATCATCGAAAATACTACAGGGAGAGAACATTCCATTTGAATAAGGAGAATATCCGACCTGGAAAGCATCTTTGCTGCGATATCCAAATAACCATCTTCAACAATCATATTCGCACCAGGGAAAAATGAAATGATGTTCTCGCCTCCATCGTCTACGAAAATCAAAGCAATTCCTGTTTTTTCTCCATCGAGTTTCCTTACACATGAAGTGTCGATACCATATCGCTTCAAGTTTTCCAAAAGAGTTTGACCGAAGGGATCCCCCCCTATATGGCCCAACAGTGATACCGTGCCGCCTAGTTTTGCAGCCGCAACGGCCTGATTTGCTCCTTTCCCACCGGCATGCTCGTGGAAAGCATACCCCTTTACGGTCTCTCCTGGTTTGGGAAGATGAGGACAATTAATTACAAGGTCGATATTTATTCCGCCGAAGACTGCTATCCTCCCCTCTTTCATATGCTTTTCCCCGATCTCACATACTCGACTTCATTCATGAATCGTTTCACACGATTCACATCCACCTCGTTCTCCAATTTTCCGTCGACCTTGAAATAGCTGCCCACTATTGCACCGTCGGCATAGGGAAGAAGAGTCCTGACATTTTCCACGGACAGGCCGCTACCGATGAGTAAAGGAATACGGATTTTTCCCTTTGCAGCTCTGAGATCGCCTTCGTTAGGTGGCTCTCCCGTTTTCAATCCGGTAACTATGGCCGCATCTGCCAGTACCA
>CAZWAS010000148.1:1783-8855 GCA_964631915.1 uncultured Spirochaetales bacterium
TTCAATGTCTTCCATTTGTTCGCTGATCGGTCTATCTGCAGTAATCGCATGACTACCATGTTTGACATGGAAATCGCCGAAGATCATCACATTATTCTCCGCTCGTAGATTGTAACGATACCGCAAAGCGGAAGGTCCTGCTGCTTCGATGACTCCGGCGTTTGATATATAGGCATTGGCGAGCTCAAAACATCGGACCCATCCACATCCTGTTGCAACAGCTACTGCGATTGCCTGCACTACACCATTCAGGTGTATATTCACACCCATAGGTATCGATATGTGCTCGCGGAGTCTTGTAACGATGTTAGTAATCGAAGCCACCGTTTCAGGGCCAATATGCTCCGGTTTATAAAAAGGTCGATCCCATTGGTTCTCCACCTGCAGGGCATCGACGCCACCATCTATGAGCCTCTTACTATCCTCAAGCGCCTTTTTGTATATTTTGTTCATGCCGCCGATACTGTCATACAACGGAGAACCCGGCAAAGGCAAAAGATGAACCATGCCTATTATCGGTTTTTCAATCTTGAAAAAGGAAGCGAATAAACTGTCTCTCTGCATAATCACACCCACTGTTTACAATGTATGTACAGAATTCCTTTCAATTAAAACGTTTTCAAACTTCTTTGTCAGCGAATGCTGCTTTTTATTCGAAAACGAGTCCAGCAAAAGCCGCATCGCTTCTTCTCCCATTTCTGTCATGGGGTGTCGGATGGTCGTCAATGCAGGCGTAATAAAAGAAGACAATGAAATATCATCAAACCCGATGATTGAAATATCCTCGGGGATATGCACTTCATATTCTCTCGCTCTCTGAATGAACCCTACTGCCATTAAATCGTTCGACGAAAATATGGCTGTCGGCGGTTCTTTCAGCCCGATGAAATAATCGCAAGCGGAGCAGCCGGAATCGAATCGGAAATCCCCTTGGTAGGTAAGCTCATCACAGGACTCGATATGATAGTGTTTCAAAGCGGTTCTGTGTCCCTCCTCACGCCTTTTACTGTTGAGAACATCGCGTGGACCGGAAATAAATCCTATCCGCTTATGCCCTCGCGTTATGAGATACTCTGTAGCACCGAACGCTCCGTCGAAATTATCCGCATACACCTGTTTAATCGATCGATTTGGAACAAAACGGTCAACGATAACCAACGGAATTGTTTTATTTATTTCCACAATCTCATTGTTCGGCAAACGGGGTGCAACGAGGAGAATCCCATCAGCAACCTTTCCCATGGATGTGTTTATATATGCGTATTCATGTTGAGGCAAACCTTCCGTATCACCTAATATCACATTATATCCGTTTTCCCTTGCATAGTTCTCTGCACCTTTTACCAACTCAGCAAAAAAGGGGTTACTAATATCGGGAACGACAATCGAAATGAAATTCGTTTTCTGATTTATAAGGCTTTGAGCTATACGATTCGGTCGATATTCAAGTTTCTTCATAGCAGCGAGTATCTTCTTTCTCGTTTCTTCGCTGACATATCCCTTCCCCGTTACAACCCGGGAGACCGTCATAGCCGACACACCGGATAGTTTGGCCACATCTTTGATGGTCGAGTTCATTGAATTCAATCCTTATATGTTAACGTTAACATATAATAACTTACTTATAAGAAATTGTCAAGCTTTTTTTACTATATGTGCTATTCAAAATAACAGCGTCAGCCTTTGATTGATTTTTTCCTCCCTTTCGCCTATGCTTTGGATGTCATGAACGTGATTATCCCTGTTGCAAGCGGCAAAGGCGGTGTAGGCAAAACAGTAGTTGCGGCGAATTTGGGAGTCAGCCTGGCGAAAAAAGGAAAAACCGTGATTTTGGTGGACCTCGATCTCGGGGGATCCAATCTGCATACCTGCCTGGGAATCAGGAATAAATACGCGGGCCTGGGTAGCTATATATATAAAAAAGAGGAAAGCTTCGAGTCCCTTATTGTGGAAACCGAAGTGCCGCGGTTGTTCTTCATCCCGGGAGATTCCCTGCTCCCAGGAACATCCAACCTCAGTTTTTTCGTGAAAAAGAAAATCATGAAAGAGCTTACTAACCTGGTCGCGGATTTCGTCATCCTCGATCTGGGGTCAGGAACAGCGTACAACACGGTTGATTTCTTTCTCATTTCATCATCCGGTATTCTGGTCACCACGCCGGAGACGACATCGATTCTCAACGCCTATTCGTTTCTGAAAACAACGCTCTTCAGAATGCTGTACCGGGCCTTCCCTGCGAAAAGCAAAGAGCGGGGGACGATCTTCGATTTTTCCACGAGCAAAATCGAAGGCAGCGATACTGGATTCCTTTCTTTGGTCGAAGAAATCGGGCGTTTGAACCAGGAATCCGGGATACGGGCTAAACAAGTTCTCTCCTCCTTCTTGCCGCGCGTGGTGCTGAATATGGGAAAATCGAATCAGGATTTGCCGCTCGGTGCGAAGCTCAGACAGATCGTGCGGAAAAACCTCGACATAGAGCTCGAATATATCGGCTTCATCCGCCATGACGAACAGGTACCTCTGTCGATTTTTAAACGAAAACCGCTCGCTTTTCTCGAACCGGAATCGACGTTCGCAAAAACCGTAGATCAGATAGCACAGAAAATCATAGTGAAGCCCGTGCCCGAAGGCCCTGTGCTTTTCGAAGACAACGAAGATCTCTTCGCTCTGGGAAACGGCTCGAACGGTACGGAATAAGCTTCGGAACCTGATAGGGGATAAGCGTGTTCAGGGATAGCTTTTTCGGAACATCGGCACGCGCGCATATGCGTTCTCATGGAAGTCGGAATGGATGCCTCTGATCAGGTATTGATAGCCGATGCCTGCGATCATCGCTCCGTTATCGGTGCAAAGCTTCAGCGACGGGAAAAAGACCCTCAGTCCGGAAGCCTGCATATCCGCGAGGCGTTTGCGCATGAAAGAATTAGCCGCCACACCGCCGCCTGCGACAACTTGGCGGATGCCTGTGTCTACTACGGCCTGCTCCAACCTGCTCACCAGGATATTGATTGCAGTCTTCTGAAACGAAGCAGCGATATTCTCGGGGCTCTTCTCGTATTCTCTGTTCCAGAATTGATCTAGTTGGTTTATCACCGCCGTTTTGAGCCCCGAATACGACACATCGTACGGGTGATCGCCTTTGTGAAGCGACGGAAAGGGAAAATCGAAGGCTCGGTCGTTTCCTTTCTGAGAAAGCCTGTCTATGGCTACCCCTCCCGGATATCCGAAATTGTAGAATTTTGCAACCTTGTCGAACGCCTCGCCGCACGCGTCGTCTATAGTAGTTCCCAGCACTCTGAGGGAATCGAAACCTTCGACCACGCAGATGATGGAATGTCCGCCTGAAACGAGGAGTCCGAGATAGGGATACGCTATGTCGAATTCGAGGTGAGGGGCGTACAGGTGCGCGCGTATATGGTCCACAGCAATGAACGGTTTCCCTAAAGAGTAGGCAAGCCCTTTTGCAAAACACAAACCGACAAGAAGAGAGCCCATGAGGCCGGGTCGGTTCGTGACAGCTATGCCGTCCAACTCCTCTTTCTTTATACCGGCCGCACTCAACGCCTGGTTCGCCACAGGGGCGATCCATTCTGTATGAAGTCTGGAAGCTATTTCCGGCACTACCCCGTTGTACGGTCTGTGTAATTCGATCTGCGTAGCCACTACGTTGCTCAGGATTTCCCTTCCGTCACGTACAACGCTCACGGAACATTCGTCGCACGAGGTTTCGATTCCCAATACAAGCATTTCAATTCCCCTCTCGCATTACATCTTCCAGACTGACAAAATCATACCCATGAGCGATCAGTTCTGTATAGGTAGCAACGATCACCTCATACAGTTCCTTGCTCCACACATGGCCAATGAGTATCGCTTTGCCTTTTGAGCCAGCTATGTTCAATCCGCGGTTGAATTCCTTCACCACTGCCTCTTTGTCTTTCTCGTTGTCAAGGAACACATCTCTCCGCGCATACGATAGCCCAATCAGAGGAGCGATTTCGGCTACGGAAGATTCGGCGGTAGTAAGGCTGTCGAGAAACAAGAGTTTTTTCTCCTTCATGTACGATAGAACCGCAAACATGATCCGCTTGTCTTTCGTCACCTTGGAACCCATGTGATTGTTCATCCCGAAAGCATGCGGTACTTCTCTGAAATTTTTTTCGAGGATCGATATAACCTCTCCTGTCTCCATGCCTGAGTAAATAGCTCCGGGCCCCGGGTTCTCTCCGTCTTCCGCCTCCATAGGCTGATGAAGTATGAGCGATTTTCCCGCCTTTGCGATCATTTCCCCTGCTTTTGCGGTGTACTGAAGCCCGGGAAGAATAGCGAAGGTCAGAGGTATAGGAAGCGCAAGAAAGGGTTCGAGCTGAAACGTGTTGTGGCCGACATCGTCGATCACGATGCAGAGTTTCCCTTTTCTCCTGGCAGTGGCCGGCTTTCCCTTCGCTCCTGCACGGGGTTTCCCCTCGATACTCGGATTTACGAGGGGACCGTTCTGAGGCTCTTGCTGTATCTCTTTCCGCTGTATGGAACTCTGCGTGTCGGTTGCTGTTTTCTCTGAAATCACCTTCCCAGCACTGGCCCCTTCGCTCACAGGTGCGGAGTTTTCCACAGCCTTTTCGGAAACGGCGCTTTCTGTCTGGGAGGGCGAATCGATCGCAGGCGCCTCTTCGCGGCGAGGTATGAGCACAATGAGCACGGCAAGAAGTACCAGGATGGATACGAGAAGTATATACGTAAGCCGGAGCCTCGCCTTTGAGGAAAGTCCCGGCTTTCTCTGTGCGGTTTCCCGCGTTTTCTCTTTCTGCGGATTCTGTTTCTGTTTCACGTAGAAGCAAGGTATGCGGTATTGCGCATTTGGTCAACTGTCAGGTATGTATGAATTCTTTCAGCTCATCGGCCTGATCTTTCAATTTTTTCAATGCGCGCATTTCGATCTGTCGGACCGTTTCCGGAGAGATTCCCAGTTCCTGACCGATTTTCTTCAGAGTATACCGTTTCCCTCCGTAGAATGCGAATCTGTACATGAGGATTTGGCGTTCCTTTTCCATCAACCGTTCCAGAAATTTCATGGTTTCTTCTCTGAGGCTTTTATCGAGGAGTTCCTTATCCGGGCTGAACGATTGATCTTCGTAAATATCCATGAGCGTCCCGGAATCGAGGGTGAGCTCGCTGTTCAAGGACACAACAGTACCGGACATACTGAGAACCGCTTTCACTTCTTCGACTTCCATGTTGACTTCCTCAGCGATTTCCGCGACAGTCGGTTTCCTCATGTATTCCTGGTTCAACACCGTATATGCCTTCTGTATCTTCTTGAGCGCTTCCTCTTTTCTGTGCGGCAGCCTGATGGTTCTGCGTTTATTCGACAGCGCCCTGGTTATGGACTGTTTGATCCACCACGAAGCGTAGGTACTGAATCTGACCCCTTTCCGGTAATCGTATTTCGAAGCAGCTTTTATGAGACCGAGGTTCCCTTCTTGCACGAGATCGATGAAGTGCACATCCGGCGTTGCAAAGGACTTTGCCATTTTGACGACAAGGCGAAGATTCGATTTTATGAGTTTTTGCCTGGCATCCTCGTCTCCTTTCCGGATCCGCCGGGAAAGCTCCAATTCCTCTTCGAACGTTAGAAGTTGTGTATTCTTTATTTGTTCAAAATACGCTTTCAGAGCGTCATCCTGATCATATCCTTTCACGTTTTTTTTCCTCATACATAACTCCTGCTTATAATATTAGCAAAAATTATGCCAGAAATGCCGTATAGAGAACTATGTATTTAATTATTTATATTATAATGAATTACATAAAGAAACGATAAGGGAAACTCTCAGATAGTTCTGTATGTATACTTTTTGATACGCAATATTCATTTTGTATATCATGGTGCTACACAGAAAGCTGTTTGAAAAGAAGGTCCTTTATACCGAAATTCGCATGCTTGGATAAAGCCTTTGCATACTCGTCATACAGCATATCTTCAAATATCTCTTCGGCCATGCCTCCTTCCATGAGACCACTCTTGTTCACCGTTTTTCTCATGGAGTCGAGCATCTGTTTTATGAAAATCGCCTCAAATTCCGAGCACGCTTCGTACAATTTCTTGCCGTCTTCCGTGTTTTTCTTATACTGAGCCGGGGAAACCCGCGGGACTTCGTACCTCGTGCTTTTGTACTGCATCAACGGAAGATCGATACTGCTCATAGAGCCTCTCCTACATGATGACGAGTTTACCGTAGAGGGAACCCGCTTTCTCGATCGCCTTCAGGATCTCAATTATGATATCGGTCTTTACCCCGATCTGCTGAAGCGTGGAAACCAGATCATCCACCGTTGCTGTATCGTTCAAAACAAAGGTTTCCTTTGCCTCTTCCCGGCTGAATGTCCCTACGGAAACTTTCGTGTTCTTGTACGATACCCCCACTTTCCCGATCTTCACGTTCTTCCCCATGACTACCACCCCAGAGCGGGGGTCTACGACGACCGTTCTTGAGCCACTGGGGTTTATAGGAATGCTTTCTATTTCCGCTATGAACCCTACCGGATTCGCTCTTTTATCTTCTGGTACACCCACGGATACCAGCGAAGCATCCACAGGCAGAACTTCGGCCTGAGGGAATTTTTCTTTGATCGCTAGAGATATAGCTTGGGAAGTCGAGAAATCCGGATTGCGCATCACTATGGATATTTTCCCGTCAGCGATGAAATTCGAAACAACTTCCCGCTCCACAATGGCACCATTGACAACTATACCGGTTGTTTTGACGGTTCCTTTCGCCTGCCCTATCATGACCGGACCCTGTGCAACTGCATACACTCTTCCGTTTCCGGCTTGGAGGGGGGTCTGAAGGAGCATACCACCTTCGAGATTCTTCGCGTCCCCTATACTCGAAACCGTCACGCTAATCCTTTCCCCCGGCCGCACGAACGGAGGTACGTCTGCAGTGACCATAACCACAGCACAGTTCTTGCTCAGGAGCTCTTTCTGATTCACTTCGATCTGAAAAACAGAAAGCAGATTCGAGAGTATATGTTGAAGCAGTTTGGAATCATTGCTATCTCCTACGACCGA
>CAZWAS010000149.1:0-8843 GCA_964631915.1 uncultured Spirochaetales bacterium
AAATGGCCATAAATATGATAACGAGAAGCATATAAGGAAGGCCGTACATGACATCCACGATCCTCATAATGATGTAATCGAGCGTGCCGCCTATGTACCCCGCCAGCGAACCAAGCACTATGCCTATGAGTACGGAAGTTATTGCACCTACTATGCCAATAGCGATTGAAATCTGACCTCCATAAATGATCCTGGCTATCATGTCTCTGCCGTGGTAATCGGTTCCGAGGAGGTATCGCCGTTCGTGCACTTTCATCTCTTTTCCTTTAACTTCCATCGTCTCCGTGGCGATTCTGTCCTTCATCTCCTGCAATGTGAGAAGCTCTTCCTCGTCGAGCTCTTCCCTTCCCTGTTTCTTCGCCATGGCGCGGAGTTCGCGTTCTTTCTTCTCGAGCATCAATTGGCCGGAAGTTTTCGAAAAGCTAGGGGGAAGATTCTGGTGATCCAGAATTATTTTCGTATGATCATAGATGGGAAGCACTGGAGCGAGGATCGAAACGAGCAGATATACCACGACAATGACAAGGCCGGCAACAGCCATTTTGTTTTTGCGCAGCCTCCGCCACGCGTCTTTGGAAAGACTGATACCCTTCACGATCTGGTTGTATTCGTTCACCGCATGTTCTTTTCTGTTTTTCAAAGCTGCACCCTCGTCATTTGTAGGAAACCCTGGGATCTAGGAAGGAATACACGATATCTACGATGAAATTCATGATGACCAGAATGACCGAATACACGATCACCGTACCGAGTATGAGCGTATAGTCCCTGTTGAACGCCGACTGAACAAAGAACCTCCCCAGACCGGGGACCCTGAAAATGGATTCCACAACAACCGACCCTGTTACGATGCCGGCAAATGCAGGGCCGAGATAGCTCACCACAGGAAGCATGGCGCCTTTCAACACATGCTTGAAAAGAATAACCGGCTCCTTGAGCCCCTTTGCCCTGGCAGTGCGTACATAATCGCTCCGGAGAATCTCGAGAATACTCGCCCGTGAAAGCCGTGCGATATAGGCGAAATAAGGAAATGCGAGTGTAACCATGGGCATGATGAGCGTCACCCATCCATAGTCCCCCGTGATCCACCCGGATGTGGGCAAGAGCTTCCATTTCAAGGCGAAAAAGTACATGAGCACAGGGCCTATGACAAACAACGGCACGGAAATTCCAATCACGGCGAACGACATAGCAAGATAATCGGCCCATGTGTTTTGTTTCACAGAAGATAGTATGCCTGCACCCATTCCAAGGACAATGGCTATGAGAAGCGAAAAGCTGCCGAGTATCATAGAGTTTGGGAGGCTCGAAAAAATAAAGAAATTTACATCGTGATCGTGATATTTAAACGAAGGGCCCAAGTCCCCGCGTATGATATTGAGGAGATATCTTCCGTACTGCATAATGAGCGGCTCATCGAGATGATACACCTTTTCTATATTTTCGATGATCTGCTGGGGTATCTTCTTTTCTCGATCAAAAGGACCTCCTGGCGCCACCCTGATTATGAAGAAACTCAGCGTCACAATGATGAACAGCGTAGGTATCAAACCGATAAGACGCCTGATGATATATTTTGTCATCCTAACAACCCTCTATCGCGATCCGGAGAATTCGAGACCAATTCTTAACCGATACATAGTACATGATGTAAACCCATCTGACAAGAGAAATTATATGGAAAACCTCAAATACTTCCATAAGGTCACCCTCTGTGCGCTCTGTTATATTCTGCTATATAAAGACCCGGCAATTTCACCTCTGGCGAACTAACACTTCCAAGAAAGCTGGATTTTGTTTCCCCTCGTTTCGGTCGAGCTTCCAACACTTTCTCTCTGTTCGGGTGAGCGGTGTAGATGTTCCGCTATCCTTGCACGAGCTACACGCCACGGTATAAATAAAAAAACAGCCCTGCACGCGGTATCGCGCACAGGGCAGTCACATCAAAAAAACTTCCTCGGTACCCCATCAGGAGCGCCGATCATTTGGCCGGTTTTACGATCCTGTATCCCTTCAAATCTTTCTTGAGGGGGTAAATATTCTTAGCAGGATGAAAGTCCATGGTGTTGTTGTACCAACCGCCCCATTTTTTGAGGTCTATGAGCTGGTTGGTAGTGTAAGTATAAATGGGGAGAACGCCTTGATCCTGGGTTATAAAGATTTCCTCCGCCTGGGCGAGCGTTTCGAATCTGTCTTTACCGGGTTTCATGGTCGCAGCTTTTTTGATCAGTTCGTCGAACTTCTTGTTGCTATATTTCCCACCGTTCATTTCAGCACCCGTTACGAACATATCGAGGAAGGTATTCGGGTCCTGATAGTCTCCGATCCATCCTGCGCGCGCTATCTGGAAATCTCCGGCATTCTTGGTCTTGAGGTAAGTCGCCCATTCCTGATTTACGAGTGTTACGTCTATGCCTAAGTTTTCCTTCCACTGCTGCTGCACGTATTCGGCTATTTTTTTATGAGCTTCAGAAGTGTTGTACAAAATTTCGAGCTTCGGAAAGCCTTTTCCGTTGGGGTATCCTGCATCTGCAAGCAGTTTCTGAGCGGCTTTCACGTCGTACTGGTTGCCCTTTATGCCTGGGTACCCTGCCATCTTGGGAACCATGGTGTAACCGGGGATCTGTCCGCCTTTGGTTATCTGTTCTACCAGCGGTTTTCTATTAAGAGCCATGGAAAGCGCTTTCCGCACCCGCGCATCCGTGAGTGGAGGTTTCTCACACTGATATACATAATAGTAAGTACCGAGGTAGGGATAATTCTGATAATCGTCTCTTAATTTCGAAGCATCCATCTGATCGAGCGGAATAGTCCTGTTCCAGTCCGCTTCTCCATTCAGATACATGTTGTGAGCCGTATTGTTGTCGTCTATCGGAAGGAATGTGACTCTTCCGAGCTGAACGGCCTTTGCATCCCAGTATTTCGGATTGGGGATTACGGTCAATCTGTCCTGGGGTTTCCATGTTTCGAGGATGAACGGGCCGTTCCCCACAAAATTTTCAGGTCGTGTCCACTCTTTACCGTATTTTTCGATGGCATGCATAGGAACCACAGCAAAGGAATAATGCGGAAGCGCTCCCTGCACATAGGGGATAGGGCCGATGAGCTGCATTTCGAAGGTGTTTTTGTTGACCGCTCTAATCTTCACCGCTTCGGGACCTGCTTTCCCTTCGTTGAATTCCTGTGCACCTTTCAGGAACATGGCTGGGAACCATGCGTAGGGTGCGGCTGTCTTGGGATCGAGCTCTCGCAACCACGATTTCACAACTGTATCTGCCGTGATTTCCACGCCGTCGCTCCACACAGCCTTTCTGAGCTTGAAGGTCCAGATAGTTCCGTCAGAGCTCACCGTCCAGCTTTCAGCCAAACCAGGAATTCCCTCTGCCGTTTTCGGATCGTAAGTCAAGAGGCCTTCAAAAAGCGACATGTAAATATTATGCTCTGGAACTCCTTCGATGAGGTGTGGATCAAGCGATGCAGGTTCCGCTCCGTTGTTGATGACGAATTCCACTTTTTGTGTCGCTTGAGCGAATACGAAGAAAGCGGGGATCAGCACAAGAAGAACGAGAACGCTTATCGTTTTTTTCTTCATAGGTTTCTCCTTTTTCGGTGTGTTATGTGTAACCTTATAAGTTATAATCCAATTCTCCTGATTTGCCAAGCATTTTATCTTGGTTGGTGCGTCAAGCGATATAATTGACAGGTTCTGGAAAAACCATGTACCATTTTCTGCATGATGGAAAAACAGCTGGACCAGGCCTATGGAGAGATAATGAACAGGATGAAAATCCACTCTCCGCAGGAAAATCTTACGATAACAGATAAAAATGTGTATCAAGAACGGCAGCCAGGGAACAGACCGCATATAGACGCCATAGTGTCGGATCTCCTATTACCGGGGAGCGGATTTCTGCACTTCGAACGGTTCATAGAATTCTATAAACTCGCTCAAAGCGGAAAATCCTGCCTCCTCCTCATGGAGCATTACAGCAATTTCGATATACCGGTGTTTTTTTATCTCCTGGAAAAAGAACAAGAATGGGGACAAAAATTGTCCGATTCTCTGGTAATGATAGCCGGCATGAAGCTCAACGAGGAAAGCCCTCGGGTTTTCGCATTCACAGAGGCATATACGCGCATAGTTATTTATCCGAGCCGATCCATTGCCGGCATCAAGGATCCGGAACTGCTTAAAGAAGAAGAAAAAAAAAGCAAGGGGATAAACCTCGCAGCCATGAAAGAGCTCATCCGGTGCAAGAACTCGGGGAAAATCATTCTCCTGTTTCCTTCGGGAACGCGATACCGCCCATGGGATCCTTCGTCAAAAAAGGGTGTCAAGGAAGTGGACACCTATCTCAAAACATTCGACTATATGATGATGGTCGGCATAAACGGAAACATACTCAGGCTCAATGAACGCGCAATCAGCATGGTCGAGGATATTGTGGAAAAAGATGTAGTGCTGTTTACCTGCGGAGAACCCATGAGCTGCACAGCGTTCAGGGACAGATACAAGGACAACATCCCTTCCGAAGCGGATCCAAAACAGTTCATAGTCGACAGGATCATGGATCACCTGGATGCACTGCATACCGAAACGGAACCGATCTACCAGGATATCATCGCCAAAGTCGGGCGCTGAACCGCTTCTGCAGAACATGCGCTTTAGAGCTCCAGCGCATAGGTTCCCCCGAATTGAGAAAATCCCATAAGAACGAGAGATTCATTCAACTGCATCGCATTCCCGTGCAGATCGACGAATACGCGGGATATGCCGCGCATTTTCGCAGTGCGGATATACGTTTCCAGCAGAGATTTCGCAATCCCAAGCCCTCTGAATTCGGGTTCCACAAAAAGCTGATAAAGCCATCCTATGGATATGCCGTTTTGTAGTTCGCTTTCCAGCATCCATACGAAACCCGCAAGCTCGGAAGCAGGGGAAAATGCGACGAAAACGACAGAACATCCCGTTTCCAGTTTTTTCCTATGCCGAGTTACGAAACAGAAATCCACAATTTCAGGCTGCTCGTCGGAAAATGAATCCTGAAACGCCTTACGGTCGAGCTCCTCGACCGCTGTTTTCATATGGTCAGGGCACGATTCTATCGTAAAATCGCTCAGCACGAGATCTTCTGTCTCTTCGGCAGGCAAATTGGGAATCCTTGCAAGTCCCCATGATTCGCGGAGCGCATTATACCAGTCGAGTACTTCTTCCTTCATCTGTTTTTCTTTGAAGAGATACCAGAGTTTTTCCACCTCCGGTTTTTCTTTAAGAGCATTCTTAAAATTCCTGAAGACCCCCTTTCCGGAGGACAAGGCATTCCGCAACACTTCTCGATATACCGGATTGTTGAGGGAAGAGACGAACCGCTCCATGAGTTGAAAACCTTCGCTGGACCCCCATACAGGAAGGGGTATCCATTCTTCCGGTTTCTCTTCGAGCCGGGTTTCATCGACATCTTCCGTAGGCGAAATGCTTTTCGAGGGAATGTGAAATAGAAAATTCTTCCCTTGGTTTTCCATGCAGTAAATTATCTGATCGATGAGCTCGGAAGTCAGCTCAAATTCGATTTTCATGAGATTCCTTCGGTACCTTCTGTAGCTGAGGTATAGCGTGCAATTCGTCGAATATCTTGTCGGCATCGACGAACCACTGCATGCCGGAACGTCGCTCGCGGATTTCGATCTTACCCTGCTCCAGCAGTTTCGAAGAAACAATGATACGGAAAGGAATCCCGATAAGATCTGCGTCTTTGAACTTTACACCTGGGGATTCGTCTCTGTCGTCGTAGAGGACGGTATCTCCGAGAAAATCGTGTATTTCCCCCACCATTTTTTTCACCATAAAGGATTTTCCGATCGACATGAGAAACGCTTTGAAAGGAGCGATATGCAAAGGCCAGATGATTCCCTTGTCATCATGATTGGATTCGACGATACAGGCAAGGAGCCTGCCCATTCCTATTCCGTACGACCCCATCTGCGGATACACCTGGTTGCCGCCGTCGTCTTGGAAGCTCAGATCGAGGGTTCGGGTATATCTATCTCCTAACTTGAAAATATTACCGAGTTCGATGGCTCTTACTTCTTTTAAAGGCTTTCCGCAGTGTATGCATCCGGCATTTCCTTTCATAAGGGCTATGTCCGCAACGTATTCCGTTTCGAAATCCCTCCCGAAATTTCCGTTCAGATAGTGAAAGCCTTCCTCATTGCCTCCGTATACGAGATTCGTGGAGTTGGCTATAGTGTCATCCACAATCACCGGCATGACGCTCTCCTCCAAAATAGGAGAGACGTATCCAGGTATTATGCCAACGCCGAGCAATTCCTCCCGTGTTGCGAGGCGCAGAACCGGCTGGCCGAATACCTTCGTAAGCTTCTCCAAGCTCACGTCGTAATCCGCCCTCACCACCGCCATGACAAGCCCCATAGGAGTTTTATATACGATCGATTTCCCGAGGCGCAATTTCGGCAGATTCAGGAATGCGGACAACTTTTCCATGGTCTGGCAATCCGGCGTTTCGATCTTTTCGAGGTTCAACGGAGGTTCCGAAGTGAACTCTTTCACTCCCAAAGCTATTTCGCTGTTCGCGGTATAACCGCAGGAATCGCATACTATGACGGTATCGTCCCCGTGCTCAGAAGGCATGAGAAACTCGTATGCCTTGTGTCCGCCTATGTATCCTACTCCGGCTTCCGCCTCTACGAAGGGCACGCCGCATCTGCGGAATATGCGCTGATATGCGGCAAAAATTTTGGGGAAAAAATTGTTCAAGTCGGAAAATGTCCTATGAAAGGAGTATGCATCCTTCATAAGGAACTCTTTGGATCGCACAAGCCCGCACCTTGTCCGTTCCTCGTCCCTGAATTTGTCCTGAAACTCGAAGAGAAACACCGGCAGATCCCTATACGAGTTGATGGAAAGCCGAACGAGCTCCACCATGGCTTCTTCATGGGTCGGGGACAGCACGAGATCTTTGCCGGCCCTGTCCTTGAACCGGATCAGCTCCTTGTCTACGACCTCGTCGCGGCCCGACTTTTTCCATATGTCGTAAGGGTTGACCATGGGGATTTCTACTTCCTGGCCGCCTAAACCTTGCATTTCTTCTCTGAGGATAGCAGTGAGATTATCCATCACGCGCTTCCCCAGAGGAAGCAGGGAAAAAAGCCCTTGTCCGAGGGAACGGATGAAGCCCCCTTTTATCAACAGCGCATGCGCCTGGAATCTAATATCCTGAGGAACCTCGCGGAGTGTTTTCCCGAACAGAAGAGAATACCTCATGTGTGCCCATTGTAAAGGGTGAATCCTCTTCCGGTCAACCCTTGACAGGGTATGCCATTCCTTTACAATGTCAGAGAAGTTATACCAAACCATGCGAGGAGTGTTTATATGAGTATTATTGAATACGTTGAAGCACGAGAGATATTGGATTCGAGGGGAAACCCGACTATCGAAGTGGATGTAGTGCTCGAAGACGGATCCATGGGCAGGGCGGCCGTTCCATCCGGAGCTTCCACCGGAGAATACGAAGCGGTGGAACTACGGGACGGCGATAAAACGCGTTACCTTGGGAAAGGAGTAAAAAAAGCAGTAGACAACGTGAACAACATCATCGCAGCTGAAATAATCGGTCTGGATGCTCTGGATCAGGTCGATATAGACAGAACCATGATAGCACTGGACGGAACGGAAAACAAGTCCAAGCTCGGCGCGAATGCTATACTTGGCGTATCAATGGCTACAGCGCGTGCTGCTGCGGATTTCCTCGGCATCCCCCTATTCAAATATCTCGGCGGAGTACATACGAACCTTCTCCCCGTACCCATGGCGAACATCATAAACGGTGGGAAACATGCGGACAACAAAGTGGATTTTCAGGAGTATCTGGTGGTTCCTTACGGAGCGGAATCCCTGCGCGAAGCGGTGCGGATGACCGCCGAAGTATTTCACAGCTTGAAAAGCCTTCTGAAAAAAGCAGGGCACAACACCGCTGTGGGCGATGAAGGCGGTTTCGCCCCCAATATTGGAAACGAAGAGTCTCTGGACTTCATCATGAAAGCCATAGAAGCGGCGGGATACAAGGCCGGTGAACACATAGGTATAGCCGTGGACTGTGCTTCGAGCGAGTTGTTCGAAGAAGGCGGAAGAAAAGGCTACAAATTCTGGAAATCGAATCCGGAGAAACTGTTTTCCTCGGAAGAACTCATCGAAATTTTTAAAAAGTGGGTCGCCAAATATCCGATCATTTCTATCGAAGACCCGCTCGACCAGAATGACTGGGACGGATATGCGAAAATAACGAAAGAGCTGGGAAACAAAATCCAGATCATAGGCGACGATTTCTTCGTGACCAATACAAAGCGCCTTGCGGAAGGAATAAAGAAGGGTTGTGCCAACTCCATTCTCATAAAGCTGAACCAGATAGGGACAGTCACGGAGACCATAGAGGCGGTGGCTATGGCGAAACGCGCTGGCTACACATCGATCGTTTCTCACCGCTCAGGCGAAACGGAAGATACCTTCATCGCCGACTTCGTAGTCGGACTGGAATGCGGCCAGATAAAGACAGGATCCATGAGCCGTACGGACCGCATAGCGAAATATAATCAGCTCATACGGATCGAAGAAATGCTCGAAGGCGTATCGGAATATGCTGGAAAGCAGGCTTTCTACTCGATAAAGACAAACTAGCGAAAGACCTCCCTGCGGGAAACCGCGCAACAGGCACCCCGGAGGATCACCGACGAAGGCCGGGGTGCTATCGCAGCGCTGAGCCGCCGGGCGCGAATTGGTTTAAGGGCACCTCTAAGAACTCTTTATTTTTTCGCATGCGAAAAAATAA
>CAZWAS010000150.1:0-8710 GCA_964631915.1 uncultured Spirochaetales bacterium
CTTTCAATCTTTCCGCATAACGCAGCCCCTCGTCATGCAAAGAATCCCCTCCGGCAAGTATCAGCAGAGTAGGCGGCATTCCTTCCAATTGCGCTCGCTTCGCGAATATCGGCGAAACATACGGATCTTTTGCATGTTCCGGCGAGACATAACACGCGTTGAACATTGCGGCCATTTTCGGCGGTATAGCCCCTTTGGGATATGGTTTTTCATGCGGGTCCGTAGCCAAATCCAACGGCGGGTAGTCCAACACCTGCAGTTTCAAGCCGAACTCCTTTCTTTCTTGTGCCATCAGGCATAATACCGTAGCGAGATTAGCCCCTGCGCTGTGGCCTCCTACACCCATTCGCTCCGGATCGATTCCGTATTCTGAGGCATGATCGTGGAAATATTTAACGACGGCATAGGTTTCTTTCACAGCCTGCGGATACGGGTGCTCCGGAGCCTTTGCATAATCGATGCTGACGATCTTGACGCCGGCCGCCTTTTCCGTTAACACATTCATCTGTTCGTCCGTATCTGCATGAAGCATGACGAAGCCACCTCCATGCATATCAAAATATACGGGTTTAACCTCGGGGCTGTCGAACCCATACAATAACACCCTCACGTTCCCTTCCGGTGTATCGATAATCGTTTCTTTTCCCGCTTTCGCCTTCTTCCTATACACTATGTCCGATAAAAACCTCATGGATACGGCCTTTCTATAGACGTGCTCTTGCATGTCGTTTCGTATGCTTTCTGCCATACTGTGCCTCCTCGCATCGGCTTAGGTATACCGCGGTATACCTAAGCCATTATAGCCCTATGTAAATGAATCGTCAATGAAAGAGCCTACGCTGAACAGATGTAAAAGATATAGGAGGAGAAGTGCGTCATAACCGGTAGGAACCGTCAATCGGGAATCCTTCTTGTCAAGCGAACCTGCTTCTGCCTCTATGGAGTGGAAATGCTGATACATCGATACGAGGGGAAACTCGCGGTTCTTCCGATACGCTACATGAAAGGCGGTCCGATGGGGACCACGATCGACAGATCATAAACTGAAACTCCATCACCTGGCTGCGATGAACTCCATCATCCTGCCCACCGCCACTCTCAGCGCATCCACATCCCTGACAAGGGCGAAGCGGACGAAGCCCTCGCCCCGCTCGCCGAATCCCCGTCCGGGAGCAAGGCAGACTCCCGTGTTCCGCGCTAAAGATACGGTGAATTCAAAGGAATCCTCGAATCCTTCAGGCAGCCTCGTCCACACATACATGCTCGCCTGCGGAAGCGGGGTCGATATACCGGCATCGTTCAACGCGTTCACGAGCACGTTACGCCTCTGTTCGAACACGGAGGCCGCCCGCCTGGTCTCCGAGCGGGGAAGCCTGATCGCCGCTATGGCTGCTTGTTGTATGCCTGAGTACTGATTGAAATCTATCGCACTCTTCACTACGCAGAGCGCCTGTATGGCGTCCGGATTTCCTGCTGCCCATCCGATTCTGAACCCGCCCATGTGGTAGCTCTTGCTGCACGAATACAGTTCGACGGTCCTATCCATCGCTCCAGGCCGAGCGAGTGCAGAAGGAGCCTCGTAACTGCCGAACACCATATCGACATACGGGAAATCGTGAATGAGGAACACATCGTATGCCGCACAGAACTCAATGGCTTCATCAAAAAAACGATCATCGGCCACAGAGGCTGTTGGATTGTTCGGATATGAGAGCACCATAACCTTGGCCCTCCGCGCATCGGCCTCGGGAATCGCCGAAAAATCCGGCAGAAAACCGTGTTTTTCGAGAAGCGGCATGGGAATGATGTCGAGCCCTGCGAGCGCTATGGCACCGAAGTACGAAGGATAGCCGGGATCGGGCACGAGGATGCTGTCCCCCGGATCGGTGAGCGCCAAGAGGAGATGAGCGAACCCTTCCTGCGAACCGATCAGGGAGAGGATACTCGTCTCCGGATCGAGCGTGTATCCGTACCGGTCGAAAAACCATTGCGCAGCCGCCTGTCTGAAAGGAAGCGTACCGGAGTGAAGGCAGTACCCGTGTGTTTCAGGATCCTGTACGGACTCTCGTAACGCATCGAGGGCAGGTTTCGGAGCACTCAAATCGCTTGAACCTATGGAAAGATCGATTATATCGAGACCGTTGCGCTGCGCCTCCGCTTTGGCAGCGTCCATGGTGTTGAACATGCTTTTGGGCATACTCGCCGCTCGTGAAGATATCCATCGATTTTCTTGCATAGTACGATCATGATAGGAAGAGCGAAACCCACAGTCAAGAGCGATCGTACGGAAGTTGTACCGTGAATGCCGAAACCGCCCTTTCTTTTCTCCAAACATCGATTCGTCGACATGGGAGAATCTCTCGAAAATATTCAGTTTTATATACCTCTCCATGTCTTCGGTATATCATAGTGTATACATGAATTATGGAGACCTTGGCCGCCTCTTCGCAACAGCGAGCAGTTTTTCCAATCGCGGTCTGTTATACCGCTGGATAATGATGAACGGAAGGTTGAAAACGGCAGCGTACCTGCCCAAATTGAGGGAAACCGAGACAGGAATTTGATTTTTTCAGATTTGCATACTAATATTACTATCGTAAGGTAATCGAAAGGAGAAGATCATGGAAGCGCTGCATGATTTCACCTGGATTGATCACCTTAAGCATGCATCGAGTGTAGAACGGTTTTATGTGCAGGACTTCAAAGCTGTTGCCCTGATCATTCCAAGAACCGAAGAAAGGCATCTGAATCAATACAGGTATCGCATGCTCTTTTTCCCGAAAGATTCTCAGTTTCCTGTACTCGCGATAAATTTCGAGCATACGATCCTCGAATCATTCTGCCTGACCATGCAAACCCCAGCAGAGCATACGATCCTCAGTCATCTTGAGGAATCCCTTCCCTATGATGAGTTCAAATCCTTCGCTGTGAAGACAGCAGAGGACTACGTAAAATCTCTGCGCGGAGCCAAAAGAAAGGCTGGAAGCAGAATTCTCATCTGAGTGGAGAGATCCGAACGGCGTACAGAATCGTCAAGCTGCTTCTCTATTGTTCCCAGAAACCATGAAAAGGGGAAAGGAGGATGTCTTTTTGGGTATGATGTTGATCCTTCCTTCCACCTGGGGGACGAGCGGTCCTCGGAACTGTTTCACATACTCTATGATTACATCTCTGAGAAAGGCGGAGGTATCGTATCTGTCGATTGCTTTGGTGAACACGACATACCCATCCTTTCCAGCTGCTATGAAATCGTTTGTCGCTATTCTGTACGTCTTATTCGGATCTACTGGCTTCCCGTTGATGAGCAGATCCTCGCATGCACCGGTATTGTAATTTATGGTATACGAAACACCATGTGATACCTGCGCAAAGGCTCCGTTTCCCTGTGCTATGCTTCCCACGTAGTTGAACAGCTCGATGACATCCGAACCTTTCAGGGTGAGAATCATCATGAAATTATCGAAAGGCAATACGGTGATCACGCTCTTTTTCGTTATCTGGCCTTTTGGAAGTTCCGCACGAATGCCTCCGCCATTGGTGATGGCAAAATCCACCGGAGTCCCAGAGTTCTGGGCATACCACATCATGCCGTCGGTCACTAAATTCCCCAAAGCGGTCTCTTGTTTTCTCGTCAGCCTGTCGCCGAACACGAAGGTATCCGCAGCAGTACCCACAACTTCCGAAAGTGCGGCTTCTTCCTTATCCACGTACCACTTGAGTATGGTCTTAAGCTCGGCGTTTTCTATAAGTTCTTTTCCCACGAATCTGGTCTCTGTTGTTCCATCCTCTTTTTTTACCGCCGTCTTCTGATTGATTGGAACACATTCCCATACCGTATCGACGACTTTTCCACCCTGTATGCGGAGAACAGCTTTACCCATATACTGGCCCCACTGGTATGCCTGGACTATAGGAACCTTGTTCACTATCAGAGGTTTTTCCATGTACGTATGAGAATGCCCGTCTACTATCAGATCGATTCCCGGAACCTTTTCCGCAAGTGTTTTTGACGTGACAAAACCGGCTTTTACTTCGTCAATGCCCAAATGGACCAATGCGATGACGACATCCACGTTTTCCTTAGTCCGAAGCTGCGAAACCGCCCACTTCGCAGTCTCTACTTCATCGGCGAATACAAGATCCCCCGCATTACCGGAAATATTCGGAGTCTCCGTCGTGGTGAGTTCGAATATCCCGACCTTGAAACCGTCAAAATGTTTGACAATGTACGGTTTCACGAAATTTGCCCCCTCTTTGGTCAGAATATTGGCCGAAATGAAAGGGAACCGCGCACCTTCGATCTGCTTCAACAGAATATCTCTCGTATTGTCGAATTCGTGGTTGCCGACAGTCATGGCATCATACCCGATGAAATTGTATCCCACTATATCCGGCTCCGCCTTGAACATATTCGAGACTGACATGCCGGTATTGAAATCCCCGGCATCGAGCATGAGCACATTCTTGTACGCCTGCCGTACCTCTGCTGCAAGCGTCGCTAGTGCAGGCATCCCTCCACCGGAAGATACGGCGACGGGGTGCCCATGTGTATCGTTCGTGTGAAGAACGGCAAGTTCGTACATCGCCGTATCTTCGGCGAATAGCGACTGTAAAAAAACGCACGCAAACAGCGAAACCATGAAAACCAACAGATTCACTCCACATCTTGACCGTTTCATAGCGACCTCCTCAAATGCTAACTTCTATATTATGCACCCACTCTACTCTTGGCACAATCTTTTTGCTGTACGGTTTTCAATACTCATGATACAATTCTCGATTACTAGCATTCTCCCGGAGCGTATGACAGATGAAAAACATAACCGTAAAAATGATTTTGTGGCTATGTATTGCAGCCCTCCTGCTGAGCGCAGGCTGTGCGTTCCTTTTTTCCGCTGCATTCCTTGAAACCATCGGGAATTCGTTCATTCGGTATTTGATTCAGAATCTGGTTTTGACGGTATTGCTTGTGTTCGTTGCAGCCCTAGTGATGACGCTTATCATCGCATCCCCTCTACGGAAACTGTCCGAAACACTGAAAACCATGGCATCGGGCGGCAGCGACTTTACCCGGCATGTGGAATGGAATTCGCATGACGAGGTGAGAGAGTTATTCGACAATTTCAACACCTTGATGGCTAAATTGGGAAACATGATCACGAGCCTTCAGGACATGGTGGATCGGAGCACGGAAATAGGGGAAAACGTTGAGTCTGCCACAAAGAAAACCGCTGCGCTCTCTCAGGATGTCTCGAGCTCCATCCAGAAAAACAAGGAGATGATCTCTTCGTTGAATACGGAAATCGAAACGTCTATGGACGGAATAAAGAATGTGAGAAAACAGATACACGACCTCGTGGAGCTGATCATGGAGAATCAGGCTGCGTCGATCAATCAGTCCACCGCCGCCATAGAAGAGATGATCGCATCCGTAAGCAACATCTCCAAAATCGCACTGTCCAAGAAAGAACTCACCGACAAACTCATTGAGCTCACGCACACGGGGTCTCAGGACATGAAACGCACCATAGAGACCATAAACGATGTGGCGAAATCCGCCACTGGCATCATGGATATGATCGCGGTCATCAATGACGTGGCGGAAAGGATCAACCTGCTCGCCATGAATGCGGCGATCGAGGCCGCGCATGCGGCCGAAGCGGGAAAAGGCTTTGCCGTGGTGGCCAATGAAGTGAAGAAGCTAGCCGAAACGACCAATGCAAACGTGAAAAACATATCGCAGTCCCTTTCGACCATGATGAAACATATGGAGCAGACTACAGCTGTCACGAAGCAGACAGACGAATCGATAAGACGGATAGCCGAAACCATAGGAAGCGTGACAGACGGCATGACGGAAATAGCGAATAGCGTGACGGAAGTTTCTGCAGGAGGAGATGAAATCATGAAGTCCCTGCAGATTCTTGAAGAAATAACCCAGAAAGTCAAAAACAGCTCCGCCGATACGGATGCGAATATGGATTCGGTGAATGCTTCGATCGATAACATTTCCGCCCTTTCCGACAAGAATCTGAAAAACGCCGAACAGATGGAAAACCTCGTGCAGGAAATATCGAATTCGATAGACGGACTCCTGGAACAAGGGAAACACAATGCGGAACAGATCGCAGGCATCGATGCGGAAATCTCGAAGTTCAAAACCAGAAAAGGCGAAAGTACTTTCATCCTCGGGTATAACGAAGTTCCGCCATTCAGCATGTCTGGGAAAAATGGTGCGGCATCCGGAGCTGCAAACGAGTTTTTCCGCGCCGTCGCGGAAGAGATGGGTATCAAACGGATTCAATACCGACACATCCAGTCCCTCGAACGCATCTACGAAATGCTCGATCGGAACATGATCGATGCGTATACGCTCGCAACGCGGACCTACGAACCCAATCCGAAGCTCAAATACGTGGTCCCGGCAAAGCCGAGCATCACTCCGCCTGCAGGATTCGTCATGCTGAAAACTCATCCCCTAAACCGAATTTCTTCCGCAGCGGAACTCAAAGGCTTGAGGATCGGCACGAAAAACGGCATGCCCCTGACAGCGACTCTCTCGCATGCGGGTGCGGACATTCAGTACTTCGGCGGAGAGGAACCGCTCATGGATTGCATCCGTATGATGATGAAAAACAGGCTCGATGCAGTGTACTCCATCATTGTCACGGAACTGCAGTACATGTCGAAGCTGCTCGGGGTCCAGGACCACATCAAGACCGTGCTTCTTCCGGATCCGCTTCTGGAGATTTTCACCGCTTTCTCCGCCCGGACAGCAGAAAAAATCCTCGATGCGTACAACAAAGCACAGGATACGGTATCGGCACGAACACCTTTCGATACATTCCTGCAGCAGTATCTGAAATAAGGGTACCTCTAAAAACTCTTTATGGTTTCGCGTGCGAAACCATACTTCCTTGGCCGGGCTTCTGTACATACCGCTGCTATCTTCGATGCCTTCGGTATCCGTGTACCTCCGGTTATGACCTTCAGTCACCTTCGGCCTCCCCCAGCACTGGTACTTTCATGTACGTCGCGCATTAAGCGATTAGGTGCCCGGGTATGGAAACTAACCGAAGGCTAATAGAGGTTCCCATACTACACTTCGTATACTTGTATGGGGATGAAAGCGGAAACTTTTTCAGTGTATGAAGCTGCGGGCCCATGAGCCTTTGAGCGTGGGCCTCTCGAGCGCGCGGCTTAACAGTTCGAGATATACTTCCCTTGGCACTTCTTCCGCCCCCATGGAGGCGAGGTGTTCCGTATACACCTGGGAGTCTACGAGCGAAAAACCGGCCTGCGACAGTCTTCCCACGAGCATGATGAGTGCGGCTTTCGATGCATTCGGTTTAAGGCTGAACATCGATTCGCCGAAGAAAATCGACCCCAGGGATACGCCGTACAAACCGCCTGCGAGTTCCCCGTCTTCGTATACCTCCACCGAATGTGCATATCCAAGCTCGTGGAGCCTGCAATACCCATCGATCATCGCTTTCGTGATCCAGGTTCCCCGCTGTTTGGGCCGTTTCACACCCGCGCAGCGCCGCATCACTTCTGCGAACTTACAGTCAAACGTATAGGTGAACGGCTTTTTCTTAAGAAACTTTTTCATGGTTTTCGAGATGTGAAGTTTTTCTGGAAACAGAACGAATCTGGGATCAGGGCTCCACCAGAGAATAGGTTCGTCTCCCGAGAACCAAGGGAATATGCCCTGCCTGTATGCGGAAAGAAGCATACCAGGGGAAAGGTTGCCTCCCACAGCTACGATTCCTTCCTTCGTCGCACTTTCTACTGGCGGAAACTGAAAATAATCGTCTTCTTCGAGCACAGGAAAAGCGGAGTTCATTCCTTCTGTTTCACATGGATGACCACTTCGTCGTGTTCGATATCTGCGAAAGCTTCGCCTCCTGCAGAAAGTTCGCCGAACAGAACCGCATCGACGAAATAGTTCTTGATTTTTTCCTGCACGAGCCGTGCTATATTCCGGGCTCCGAATTCCTTCGAATAGCCCTTAGCCGCAAGCCAACGCCTGCATGTATCGGAAACGGAAAGCAAAACGCGTTTTTCTTCGAGCTTCGCGCCGAACGCGCGGAGTTCCTTATCTACGATTTGCAGGACGATTTCTTCCTCTAAATGTCTGAACACCACTATCTTGTCGAGCCTGTTTCTGAACTCCGGAGAAAACGCCTGTTCCACTGCGCTTTCTATTACTTCCGTAGTGACGGCGCGCTCCCCGAACCCGATCATCGGTTTCCCTATGTCTCTCGCACCTGCGTTGGACGTCATAATAAGAATGACGTTTCTGAAATCCGCCTTCCTGCCCGTGTTGTCTGTGAGCGTTGCGTAGTCCATGACCTGGAGAAGTACATTAAAGATGTCCTGGTGCGCCTTCTCGATCTCGTCGAGTAGCACAACCGCATGCGGAGTCTTGCGTATCGCATCCGTGAGGAGCCCTCCTTCCTCGTAACCCACGTATCCGGGAGGAGCTCCGATGAGTCTGGCCACCGTATGCTTTTCCTGATATTCGCTCATATCGAATCTGTGTATCGCCACGCCAAGGAAACCAGCGAGCTGCCTTGCAAGCTCGGTCTTCCCAACGCCGGTGGGCCCAACAAAGAGAAAAGAGGCCACCGGTTTGTCCGGTTCCTTGAAGCCTGCCCGCGAACGTTTGACTGCCTGAACCACGGATACGATGGCATCGTCTTGCCCG
>CAZWAS010000151.1:0-8669 GCA_964631915.1 uncultured Spirochaetales bacterium
GGTTCGGAAAGCATAGCAGCCGCTGCAGAAGAGCAGGCGACAGCATCGGAGGAAGTTGCGAAAACGGTTGCTGAACAGGCCTCTGCTCTTTCGGAGAGTGAGAAAGCCGCTCAAAATTTAGCCGAAATTGCGGAAGATCTGAAAAGCTCGACCGACATTTCCAAAAGTGCGGAGGAAGTAGCTTCCAATGCCGAGGAGTTTTCCTCTGCTGTGCAGGAGATCAATCGAGCAGCGAGCCAGATCAACGAGGCACTGGAGCAGATCAAGAAAGGTGCTCAGACTTCCGCCTCTGCCACCGAAGAATTAGTGGCAGCCGTAACCCAAATTGAAAAGGGAGTGCAGGTGTCCGAACAGATAATCACTGCAAATGGGAACAAAATCAAAGCCATTCTGGAGCTTTTAGTTGCAAACAAGAAATCCGTACTAGAGATGATCCAAGGAATAAAGAATTCCGTAACCGCTTCTCAGGCCAGTGTAAAACAGGTCAGAGATCTAGAGTTGGTTTCCAGGAAAATAGATAAAACAGTGGAAGCTATCACCACTGTCTCCATACAGACGAACATGCTTGCCGTGAGCGGTTCCATCGAAGCAGCACGAGCGGGAGAGTTCGGAAAAGGATTTGCAGTAGTTTCCACGGATATCCGGAATCTCTCCCGTGATTCTGCAGAGAATGCGGATAGGATCAAAGATCTGGTAAAGGCAATGCAAGATCAGGTAGTTCTGGTGGCAACCGATTTGGAAGAAATTGCAAAAACTGCATCGGGAGAAGCAGAACAGGCGGAAGAAACAACCTCGAATCTAAATAGAATCGAAACAGAAATAACCGAAGTAAACGCTGGAGCCCAGCAAATACTAAATGCAGCAACCGAAATCGTAACTCTGATTGCTCAGGTGAAAAAAGGAATAGAACAAATCTCTGCATCAGCCCAAGAGGCTGAAAAAGCCGCCACCGAAGCCGCAAGCGCTACAGAACAACAGGCAAAAGGTGCAGAAGAATTGGCTGCCGCTGTGGAAGAAATAGCATCCCTGGCAGATGAACTCCAAAGCATGTAAGGAGAGGTTATGCTATGACAACAAGCCTAAAAGAAAACGCTCCTGATCTTCAAACCGAAGCACATGGAAGAACACACCAGTATGTAACATTCTTAGTTGAAAATGAAGTATTCGCAGCTGGCATGGAAGAAGTACAAGAAATTATTCGGGTTCCCGCTATGGTTCATGTCCCCTTAGCTCCCCCAGCTCTCCAAGGTCTTGCGAATCTGCGAGGCAAAATTCTACCTATTTTTTCCCTCCGTTCCCTGTTTGGCTTGGAAAAAACGAAAAATGAGGAGACAACGCGTGCTATTGTAGTCGAAGCAGGGCAACCTATAGGTTTCGTAGTAGATCGTGTAAGCAATGTCATTCATGTCGAATCGGCCCAGATCGAGGATGTAATAGGTATTCAGGAAAACATAGATAAAGAAGTACTGAATGGCGTCATCAAGAACGTCGCCGGATTTCCCATGGTAATGATTCTGGATTTCCACAAGATAGTACAACGGGAATTCTCTTTTATCTCTTCCGCGAGGGATACGCAAAAAGAGAAAAATCTTACCGCTGCATTACGATTAAAAAAGGAAACAGTGAATCAAGAAACAAAAAAGGAAGAGGAAATACAATTGGTCAGCTTCTCTATCGCACAGCAAGAGTATGCCATTGATATTTCCTATGTGAAGGAAATAGTACAAATCCCTTCAAAAATAGTACGACTGCCAAACGCACCTCTCTATCTATCGGGATTCATGAATCTTAGGAATACCCTGATTCCCCTGATAAATGTACGAAAAGTATTCGAGTTAGAGGAGGATCAGCGAGGAATTGAGAGAAAACGAGTGGTGCTCATTTCCACGGAAGTAGCATCTATAGGTTTGGTGGTGGACAGTGTTTCCGAAGTTGTAAGGATTTCCAAAAACGAGATGGAACCCATGCCTGCCATTTTTTCCACAGAGGGCAAAATGTCCGACATAGGGTATATCTGTCGTCTGGAAGGAGGAAACCGTCTTATTTCCATCCTTCTCGTCGATCAATTCATGAAAAACTGCAAGGTTAAGGAGACTCTAAAGAATGCTGAGGAGTTGGAGATGAAAATACCTGAGTCCGCAAGGGATCAAGACAAGGACACCTCTTCGGAAGAAGAGAAACAAATGGTTATATTCCGGTTGGCCGATTGTGAGTTTGGCGTTCCCATCGAAAGCGTACAGGAAATTGTTCGCATTCCGGAAGAGCTTGCCCACATCCCAAAAGCGCCGGACTTTGTAGAGGGTGTTATTAACCTGCGCGGTACGATCCTACCCATCATCGATTTGAGGAAACGATTGAGTTTCTCCTCCATCCACCGGAATGATCGTCAACGTATTATTGTGTTTTTCATCGATGGAATTCGTACAGGTTTTATCGTGGATGCAGTGTTGGAAGTGTTAAAGATTCCCACAAAGTGTATCGAACCTGCCCCTCAAATATCCGGAGAACAAGCAAAACTCTTGAATTTTGTAGCCAATCTAGAAAGTGAGAAGAGAATTATCCAACTCTTGGAACCTAAATATCTTTTAGAAGAGGCTGACAAGACAAGACTCACTGAAATTAATGATGAAAACAAAACTACTGATCGTTGACGATTCAGCATTGATGCGGCAACAACTTAAGCAATTCTGCGAAAAAGCTGGCGACTTCGAAATACAAGTCGCGAAGAATGGCCTGGAAGCTATTGAAAAGAACCTCTCCTTTCAGCCCCATGTTATCTCCCTCGACATAAATATGCCAGAGATGGATGGTTTAACAGCTCTTTCCCATATCATGGTAACCAGACCTGTCCCTGTGGTAATGGTATCTTCGTTGACCGAGGAGGGGGCTTTTGTAACCTTCGAGGCTTTAGCCTTAGGTGCCGTGGATTACGTCACAAAACCCAGTGGTACTATTTCCCTCTCAATGAAGGAAGTAGAGGAAAAACTGATAGAAAAACTGAGGGTTGCGGCCCGTGCAAAAGTAAGAAGTAAACCGCGCATGCCGGTTGAAAAGAAACCGACTAGGGTTGCTTTCATCCGCAGGAGCATCGCTGCCAAAACGGTAGAAGGAATCGTCGTGATAGGGGTATCTACCGGCGGACCTTCCACATTAGAAGAAATCCTCCCCAACCTTCCTCCAGATTTTCCGTTGCCAATTATTGTTGCTCAACACATGCCTTCTTCCTTCACGGGTCCGTTTGCCAACCGATTGAATTCGATCTGCTCCTTGGAAGTGATAGAAGGGAACAGATTACTCCCTCTTATGCTCGGAACAATCTATATCTGTAAAGGAGGGGCCGATGCGGTTGTAACGAACCGCAGCGGCCGGTTAATGTTCCTACCGAAACCTGAATCTTCAAACTATCTTTGGCATCCTTCTGTTGAATTGCTGGGCCGATCCATCTTGGAAAACTGTGATCCCCGTAAGGTGATTGCAGTAATGCTGACAGGGATGGGATACGATGGAGCAGATGCCTTTACGGCAATTAAGAAAAATGGAGGGCTAACGATAGCTGAATCGGAAGATTCGGCTATCGTATTCGGCATGCCGAAAGAACTGATAGACCGAAAGGGAGCTTCCATCGCTCTACCAGCCAGCAAAATAGCCGACCAATTGGCCCAGTGGGCTCGTACTATAGCACACGCTTAGGGGGCTTTATATGGGGTTAATGAAAAGGAAAGAAACAAAATCGATTGAGAAAGACGAACGTAAAAGTTCACGCGATTTCGAAGGATTGGTAGTGCAGCTGTCAGATCCGGATCCCCGGATGCGAAGATGGGCAGCCAAAGATTTGGCACAGTATGCGGGAGACGCTTCACCCATTCTTGTCAAGCAACTCTTGAAAGAATCAGAGAAAAGCGTACGCGAAGTCATTCTTACCAGTATGACACAAATAGGAGACCAGGTTACGGTAGAAGGGTTGGTAAAATGCCTTCGGAGTGAAGATGCAATGTTGAGAAATGAAGCAATTCAGGTGATGAAAAATCTTCCTGAATCTGTTGCCCCTATTATGTCCGATTTACTGAATGATCCCAATGATGATGTAAGGATATTCGCTGTGAATATTTTGGAATCTTTACGGCATCCTCATGTAGAACAGTGGCTGATTGATGTAGTCGAAAATGATTCAAACGTGAATGTGTGTGCTGCGGCTGTAGATCTGCTGGGAGAAGTGGGCACAGAAAAAGCTTCCTCTTCTCTCCACACAGTGAAAGACCGCTTCCCCAATGAGCCTTACATATTCTTTGCAGCCGACCTCGCGTTGAAACGGATACGTGGAGGTTAACGTTGATAGACATTACAATAAGTGAGGAAAATTTTCTCAAATTCCGAGAGTTTTTTTATAGAAAAACAGGAATACAGTTTGAGGATGGCAAACGATACTTTGTGGATAAACGACTCATCGAGCGTATTCAAGCAACCGGTTATTCGGATTTTCGTTCTTACTTCAATTTTATGCGATTTCAAGTTAACGGCGAAGAAATGCAAAAATTAATAAATCTAATGACTGTGAATGAAACCTATTTTTTCCGGGAAGAACATCAATTAAAGTGTTTAGTTTACTCCCTTTTACCCGCGGTGGTGAAAAGTAAAGATCGTGGATCTATTATTAGAATTTGGTCCATCCCTTCCTCATCCGGCGAAGAACCCTATTCTATTGCATTGTATCTATTGGAGTACTGTCCACTCATTCATGCTTGGGATATAGAAATTATCGCTTCCGATATCGATACGGAAATGTTAAAGAAAGCCAAAGAGGGAATTTACTCTACCCGTTCTATACAGCATATTCCACCCCCTTGTTTAAAGAAATACTTTCAAAAAGTATCGGACGACAGCTACCAGATTTCAGAAGATTTAAGACAATCTATTGAGTTTACGCATGTGAATTTGAATGATCCGATTGATACAAAATCCTACAGAAATTTCGATATTATTTTCTGTCGGAACTTGTTGATTTATTTCGATGATCTATCCCGACGGAAGGCAGCGGAAGTTTTTTTCGATGCATTAAATCCAGCTGGATACATATTGCTGGGCCATTCTGAGTCTATGAGCCGCATTTCCCCTCTCTTTAAAGTGCGTAAGTTTCAAGATGCAATTGTATATCAGAAACCGGAGGATCATACTCCATGAAAAAAAAAGGAAAACAAATTCTAATACTGGATGATGCAGCTACTGTTCGTTTGTTCGAACGAACCATCCTGGATAGTGCAGGTTTTACCGTAGAAGAAGCGGTAAATGGAATAGAAGCCTTAGAGAAGATTGAAATCAAAGGCCCATACGACTTGTACCTAGTAGATATAAATATGCCTCAGATGGATGGATATTCATTTTTGGAGGAACTACGATCAAAGAATATAGATCAGGCACCTGCCATTATGGTTTCCACAGAATCAGAAGAATATGACCGAGATCATGCATATCAAGTAGGAGCGAATTACTATCTGACGAAACCCATAAAACCTGAAACACTTCTCAGATATTGTCGCATATTATTGGGAATAGGGGGCGACAAGTGAGTACGTTGCTTAAACAATTTGTCATAGAATCTCGGGACATTTTACAGAATCTTGCAGAAGGAATTCTTCTACTCGAAAAAGATCCTGAAAATGAAGTACTGATTCAAGAATTATTCCGTAGCATCCATACGTTAAAAGGCAATAGTGGATTATTCGATTTTCAAGCAATGAACCAAATCCTCCATAGTAGCGAAGATCTCATGGTCGCTATCAGGGAAGGTACCTTGAGGCATTCCAGAGAGATCGCAGATCAACTATTAAATGTATTAGACTTTGTGAGTGTTTTATTGGATGAAATCGAAAGAAGCGGTTCCATCAAAGAAGAACATGCAAAAACCGCGACAGAATTATCCAATTCCATTACGTCGTATGTACCTAAGAAACGGAATTCTGTAAATCACGGAAAAGAAAAAAAACAGAAAGAAAGTGAAAATGTAGGAATATCAAAAGATTTTATCTCGGGAATTCCTGAAGAAATACGTATTTCAATATTTAAAAAAACCGTTGGAACAAACCCTCTCTATTTTGTTCTCTATCAACCTGAGGAAGAATGTTTTTTTAAGGGGGAAGATCCATTTTATCTAACCAGAAACGTTCCGGGACTCCTGTGGGGTGGAATTCACACAAGGGGAGAATGGCCGCCTCTGATCGATTTTGATTGTTACCGTTGCTTCATAGATTTTTCTATGCTATCCACTTCTACGCGAGAAGAATTATTAGAATACTTCAAGTTTATTGCGGAACAAGTACAGGTAATACAAATACTCCCTTGCTCCCTTATCATTCCCACGGGGAGGCAAAACGGTGGTCCCGTATATGGGGATTTTGTAAGTGAAGCATCGACGTTGCTAGAAAAAGGCGAACTGAATAAATTAAAGGCTGCGAGCCAAACATTAATTGAACTTTCTTCTCCGGAATTATGGCTTTCTTCGGCTCTCCGGTGGCTTCTGGTTGTTTTGGAAGTCGCCCCCACAGAAAAAGAGGTAATAAAAAAAATACTCACATCTATCGAATCCTTCGAGTCTCCGGATTTTACAGGCTTAGGGTGTAATAAACAATCGCAAAGAGAAACGCCGATCCCTCCTGTTACGGAGCAGAGGCGCGAAACAAAGGAATATTCAAAAGAACTCTTGGATGTGTTAGAGACACAGTTAAGAATCCTCACCTACCCGGAGGATGTCGCTTGGTTTTCAGGACGGTTGCAAGCGTGCTACAATTCTATAAAAGCTTGTATCACCGTTTCAAATGAACCGGCTTTCGAATTAGACAATCTTTTTGAAGAATCCTTGAAGAAACATTCTGCAATTCCTTTACAAAAATGGCTGACAAAGTTACTTGAAGCGAGAAAAACCGAAGCAGCACCCAATCCTACGGAATCACAGGATACGCCGATGCAATCATCAGCATCGTCCGAAAAACGTCTAGAAACTGTTGCTCCTTCCAAAACTGTAAAACCGGAAATAAAATTCGGCAGAAGAGCAGAAGATCAACCAGGAGGTCGAGTCTTAAAAGTAGACCAAACTAAGATAGAACGCTTAATGAACATAGTAGGAGAGTTGGTAGTTGCAAAGAATTCTATCCCTTACCTTTCATACAAAGCAGAAAAGATATTCGGTAGCCATAATCTGTCCAGGGAATTAAAAGCATTATATGGGAACATGAATCGCCTCTCTGATGAGTTGCAAGACATAGTAATGAAGGTACGAATGGTTCCGTTTTCGTTGATTTTCCAACGATTCCCCCGATTAGTTCGGGATGTGTCATTAAAGCTTGGAAAAGAAGTTACCCTGCTTCTGGAGGGGGAGGACATAGAAGCTGACAAAAATATTATTGATGCAATAGCGGATCCTTTAATTCATATCATTCGAAATTGTTTGGATCACGGGATAGAACATCCAAAAGAAAGGCAAACAGTTGGAAAACCAAAAACGGGGACAATTGCCTTGCGAGCGATACAGGAATCTGATCGAATCTTGGTTGAAGTGAGCGATGACGGAAGAGGCATAGATTCTGCCTTGTTAAAACGAAAAGCATACGAAAAAGGATTGATCGATGAAAATCAATTCGAGACATTGGGAGAAAAAGATGCCTTGAATTTGATTTTCATCTCCGGATTTTCCACAGTAGAGAATGCCACCGATTTATCCGGTCGTGGAGTTGGGATGGATGCTGTGAAAAATACCCTCGATAAACTGGGCGGGAGTATTGAAGTACAAAGTGGTTTAGGGAAAGGCACTCTTTTCAGACTCTCCATACCCCTTTCTATGGCAGTAACGAATGTAATGGTCGTAGAATCCAACAAGCAATCTTTCGGTGTTTCTATGTCCTGCATAGCAGAGACTCTAAGGATCCCTGAACACAGCATACATTTTATCAAAGACAAAAAAACCACGGTTGTCAGAAATAAGATCATCCCTCTTACAGCGTTAAATGATCTCCTAGGAATTCCAAAAAAACAAAAAACCACTTCTGATCATGAGCTCTCGGTCCTGATAATACATATCGATGATGATGAACCCATAGGTTTGATTGTTGACGATTTCAGGGAAGTGATCGATGTAATATTGAAGCCTCTGGAAGGCACATTGGCAAAACTTTCTTGTTACGCCGGTACCGCATTATTGGGAGACGGTTCCGTACTAATGGTATTGAATATGAAGGAGCTGCTCAAATGCCTATAAAATATAAAAACAAGGTAGCCATCTTCAAAGACTTCATAGGAATAGAAGAAGCAGAAAAATTGTTAGACTGGATCAGGGAAAATAAAGATGGACATATAAATCTCGCTGGTTGTACCCATATTCACACATCTATTTTGCAAATCCTGATGGCTTCAGGGATTCCCATAAAAGAATGGCCTGCTCAGCCACAGTTTGAAATGTGGCTCAAGTCGACACTTGAGAATTCTCAAAATAAAGGAAGGTAAACACATGAAAAAGGTATTTGTTATTGATGACTCGGCTGTAATGCTAATGAGTGTAAAGGAAACCTTGTCTATTGCCGGATTCTCAGTTGATACGGCAGGTAATGGTGAAGAAGCTATAGAAAAGAGGTGAATTCAACCACCAAGTGCAACAGCTAGACTGAACCATAGAGAACCTCCTT
>CAZWAS010000152.1:0-8542 GCA_964631915.1 uncultured Spirochaetales bacterium
AGGCTTTTCGCAGAGTCCCAGGAAAGCCTCGCCAAGGCCGAAGCCCTTATGCGCGAAGCCTATGTACTGGAGGATTCCGCACCACAAAGCAGAAGCCTCATCCTCGAAACTATGAGCGCCATATGATGATGGTTTGGAAAAAAACAGATATCAACAACGATTTCGTGCGCGACCTTGCATCCCAGTACGATCTGGACCTGCTTACTGCAGCCATTCTCACGCGCAGGGATATCACGAAACCGGATGAAATCTGGTTCTTTCTCGAAAAAGATTTTCGCCACACGCATAATCCCTTTCTATTCAAGGACATGGAAGATGCGGTGAGCAGAATTCTCTCTGCCAAGGACGAAGGAGAAAAGGTGCTCATATTCGGAGATAGAGATGTGGATGGCATCACTTCCATAGTTCTCCTCTATGAAACACTCACCAGGCTCGGCATATCGACCGCCTGGAGCCTTCCCATGGGCGATGATCCTTACGGTCTTTCCATGAAGGCCGTGGATCGCTTCGATAAAGAGGGTGGAACCCTCATCATAACCGTGGACTGCGGCATTTCCAACATCAAGGAAATCGCTTATGCGGCTGAAAAAGGGATAGATGTGATAGTCATAGATCATCACAACCCCCCTGAGGAATTGCCTCCTGCTGCAGCCATCATAAATCCGAAGATGAGCTCATCCGGCTACCCGTTTAGAGATCTCGCAGGCTGCGGGGTCGTATCCAAGGTGTGTTGGGCGTTGGGGTTCGCCCAGACTGAGCTGTTCAATCAGACCTTGTGCCTCCTGAACGTTCACCCGGGTAACGAATCGTTCGTGCTGGATGCAGTAAAACTCGTGAATCTGGTGGAAACCGACCGGGTCACGGAAGTCATAGTCCCCGGCCTGCTCGATATGTCGAAGAGCAGAGCGGTAAAATTTCTCGAAGGTATGCAGATTTTCGTATATGACGCCGAAGCGCAGAAGAAGATGTTGAAGAAAATATTCGGTCCTCATGTGGATATTCATCTCGGAGACCTGCAACCCGAAATTTCGAAGGCTTTTCCCTCTGTATCAGGCAAAAGCCTGCTCAAGCTCAGGGAACAAAGCAAATCCGCAAGATATTCCCCAAAACTGCCTGGGGAACTCGACATCTTTATCAACCTTTTTACCTCGTTTGTTATGTCTCAACAGCAGGATTTGTCCTGCAGCCACGAAAAGGCCATGGACCTCGTCGCCTTGGGGACCCTGGCAGATCTCATGCCTCTTGCGAACGAGAACCGTATTCTGGTGCGAAAGGGAATGGAGGTTCTGAACTCCACGAGCAGAATGGGACTCAAGGAACTCATCATCAGGCAGAATCTGATAGGGAAAAGACTTACGACGAACGATGTTTCCTGGCAGATATCTCCCGTGATAAACGCTTCGGGAAGAATGGGAGAACCAGATAAGGCGGTGAGGCTTCTGTTGACCGGAGAACTGACAGAGCGGGAACAGCTTGCCGTACAGATCATAGAGCTCAACAAAGAACGGAAAAAGCTCGGCGATATGGTGTGGGCCAAGATACTCCCTCAGGCGAAAGAAAGCGTGGAAAAGCACGAAGGGAAGCTCGTGTTCATAAGCGACGATTCCATGCATCGGGGAATAACGGGCATCATAGCGGCACGGCTGGTCAATTTCTTCAAACTCCCCGCAGTTGTGGTGGCGTTTTTGAGCGATAACGCAGTTGGTTCCCTGCGAAGCCCGGGCAATTTCGATGTCACGAGTTTTCTTGAAAACTCCTCGGACATATTGGAGGATTACGGCGGTCACGACTGTGCCGCGGGATTCACCATGAAACGCGAGCAGTTTCCGGAGTTCGAAGAGCGGGTTTTCCGCTATATCCAGACTCTGGACCTCAAGGAGAGCCCGGAGGAAGTCTTGGAGATCGATGCGGAAATACCTCTCCACTACCTCACGCCGAAACTGGGGGAGACTGTTGATCTTTTCGAGCCGTACGGAGAAGGCAATCCGAGGTTGACGTTCATGTCCAAAGGAGTAAAGATTGCTGCCATGGATATCATAGGCAAGAACGGCGGACAGCATCTCAAGCTCACTATAGATGCGGGTAAACACAAATGGCCTGCAGTATACTGGAACGCCGCGGAAAAAGTAGGGCAGGAATTCGCGCTCTACGATACGGTGGATATCGTGTATCAGATATCCAGAAATTATTTTCAGAATACAGAAACATTGCAGCTCAATCTTCTGGATGTGAAACGATGAAACTCCGCTGTCTGGTTTTCCTCCTGACGGTCACCCTCTCTCCGGCCTTCGCGGTTCCGGACATATACTGCAGGGACAAGGTGGAAGTGGGGGATGTGTTCTCCGTCGCCCTGTATCCGAGCGAAGGGCTTTCGAATGTGAATCTGTCCCTGGTTTCGGCAAAAGATTCCAGCAGGATTCCGGGAAAGCTTTTTTCTGCTCGTATTTCCGAGAACCTGGCGGTCGCAGTCGCACTCATCGGTATTCCGTCAACGGTGAACACCGGAGAATACGCGCTTGTAGTGCAGGGACTGTACGAGGATAATGCCTTTTCGCTCCGCCGCACGGTATTCGTGGAATCGAGGCGTTTTTTGAAAGAAGATATTCCTTTGAATCAGTCCATGACGGACCTCCGTGCTGGCGACGACCCGCGCAAAGAAGAAGAGGCGAAACACCTTTCCGCCCTTCTTCTGCAATTCGATCCTGCTGCCGCATATCACAGCGGTGCATTTTCATATCCGTTGAAAGAACCGGCAAGGGAAAGCTCCTGGTTCGGCGACAGGAGAACATACCTCTACGTGGACGGCGGAAAAGCGGGTTCCGTACATTCAGGCATCGACTATGCGGTTCCTGTGGGGACTCCAGTACTCGCATGCGGAGCAGGCAGGGTGATATTTGCCGGCATGCGGATACTCTCAGGCAATACGGTTGTGCTGGAGCATCTTCCCGGCGTATACAGCCTCTATTACCACATGGACAGCATATCGATAAAACAGGGGGATGTGGTCGGCGCAGGAGAGGAAATCGGGAAATCCGGAATGACTGGGCTCGTTACAGGACCGCATCTCCACTGGGAGATCAGGGTGGGGGGTGTAGCAGTGGAACCCAAGGCATTCCTCGACCGGGCTCTTATTGACAAAGGATGGTTTTTGGGTAAGATATATGAAAACTTGCCAGTATTGATGGAAGGGAGGTGATTCCTCATCGCTGTAATCAGAGTTGACGATAACGAAGTACTTGAAAAGGCCATAAAACGATTCAAACGGATGGTAGAAAAAGAGGGTATTATTCGGGAATGGAAGAAACGCGAGTACTATGAAAAGCCTTCGACCATCAAGAATAGAAAGAAGAAGGCCATGGAACGGAAACAGATGAAGAAAATCCGTAAGATGCAGTCGATAAAAGGGTACTGATTCAGAACCCCGCCGCGGCAAACCGGGCGGGGTTCTTTGTTTATATGCAGAGATGTTTCGCTAGACGATATAGAAATGAAACGGACGGTTGTTTTCCTCCTCTGTCTTATATGCCTCTCGTGCCTCTCCTGTTCGGGTAAAGCACCAGAGATTCTAGATGTGTTCCCCAAGCTCGTGCTGGTGCAGGACAGGGATCTCGGGATCGTCTATGAAGAGCTCTCTTGTTTTATCCGCGCTCAAGACGAAGATGGGACGGACGATTTCGACGTTTTGTACATCATCAACGACGATGCCGAACTTTTCTGGAGACTCGATCCGGAAAACTGGGTGCAGCAGGAACAGAAAGAAGAAGCGTGGATCGGGAGCAACACGATCCGGATGGCAGACTACGGCCCCTTGCCGCGTGGTACGTATAGAGTTCTCCTCGTCGACGTTGCGGGAAAGCGGGCGGAGCGGGAAATCACTCTGAAAGAACAAGAGGAATTCTCCCCATCGTTCCCATCGTTTGAAATTTCCGATCATACGGTCCTGATCAGAAGCGTCTATAAGGAAGCGACTATTTGGATGTATGACGATTCGGGCAATTTCATACGGGGGAAAAAAACGGACCGCCTTGTGATGCCTCTCGAAGAGCTCATTGGGAAAGAGGACGCGGGCAGGGTGAAGAAGCTGTCGATCTATGTATACGATTCCGCCCGCGATACGGGTCTGGTTTCGGAACCTTACGACGTTCCTTAATCATGCCGATGAAAAGAGCAAGGAGCTATCTCATGGCCAAACCGGAGCTGAATATAGGCGGATATCACGTGGGAGGTGGGAACCCCTGCCTCATCATAGCGGAAATAGGAACATCGCACGGTGGCGATCTGACAAAGGCGCGAGAGCTCATAAGCAGGGCTGTTGAAAGCGGGGCGGACTGCGTGAAGTCCCAGGCTGTGTTTGCAGAAGAGATCATCCATCCGCTGACAGGCATTGTCGACCTCCCGACCGGAGCTGTCCCGCTCTACGAGCGGTTCGAAGCGCTCGAACAATCTGAAGATTTTTTTCTGGCCCTCAAGGAACACACGGAAGCATGCGGCGCTCTCTTTCTCTGCTCTCCTTTCGGCATACGGAGCGCCCGCATGCTTAGAGCCATAGGATGCAAAGCGTTCAAGATCGCTTCCCCCGAGTTGAATCATTTTCAATTGCTGGAAGAGGTAGCATCCTACGGTCTTCCACTCATTCTCTCGTGCGGGGTATCTTGTCTTGGCGATATAGAAAAGGCCCTGTTGCGTATACAAGGCCCTTGCGCTTTGCTACATTGTATTACCGCTTACCCTGCTCCGGAGGAAGAGTACAACCTCAGTCTTATCGAGAACCTTATGGGTATATTTGGCCAGGTAATAGGCATATCTGACCATTCCCTCGATCCCATACTCGTTCCAGCACTGGGAAGAGCCTTCGGAGCAGGAATTATCGAAAAACACCTCACTCTGTCGCGGGAAGCGAGAGGACTCGACGATCCGATCGCGTTGGAACCTCGGGATTTCGCCCGCATGGTTCGGGCGGTGCGAAAAGCGGAAGATCTTGGAAAGGAAGAGGTAGTGCGCTGGCTTTCTGGGATCTATGGAGAACAGAGGATATCCAGCACGATCGGCGATGGTGTGAAACGCTTATCTCCTTCTGAAATAATGAATTACGGGAGAACGAATCGATCGATTCATGCGCTCATCGCCATTCGGAAAGGCGATGTTTTTACGGAAAAGACAGTCGGTGTGCTGAGAACCGAGAAGGTGTTACGGCCGGGGATCAGTCCGGATTTTTTCAATCTGATCATCGGGAAAAAAGCAATGCGGGACATTCCTGCAGGCGAGGGAGTTGTATGGGAGGACATTCTTCCGTGATTCCTCTTCATTTGTCCTAAGATGGGAAATCCGATAGAAATTTGTTAAAAAAGCAGATAAAATATCGTAAATTTGAGTTTTTTGCTCTTGACTTTATGGGAAAATGGAATTATGTATCAAAGAAAGGGCATGTTTTTCGCCGCGGGAACGGCGAGGTGCCGCAAGAAAATAATATTTTCTTTATTACAGGAGAGAAAATGAAATGAAAAACAAGATGACAGCAGATCATCAAGACAGCCAGCCTCCCTCGGAAGACCCTGGGCCAGCGCGTAGTAAACCGTTGGCGATGGGCATCGAGTTGATCGACCCGTCCTCTGCATTGTCACAGCAGTTAAATCAATTTAAAAAAAATCCAACCATTGTCAAAGTAAAAATACAACACAGTAAGTCGAATCTCATAATCAGTCAACAATCGGAATCGTTTCGAAACAAGTTTTTCCCGTATGCCACAAGTTCCGAGTGGAACGATTGGCACTGGCAATTAAGCCACAGGATTCAGGACGGGGATACGCTCGCCCGTATTCTGAGGCTCTCTCCTGATGAATTGTCAGGACTTACTGCGCAGAATAAGCCTATTCCGTTCAGCATTACTCCATATTATGCCAGCCTTCTCGATCCAGATAACCCGGACCATCCGCTGCGCAGAAGTGTGGTGCCTGTAACGGATGAGTTTCTTTATGTCAAAGAAGAAATGGCCGACCCGTTAGGCGAAGATCATGACAGCCCTGTGCCCGGTATCGTCCATCGGTATCCCGACAGGGTGCTATTCCTGGCCACCGGCTTTTGCTCCACGTACTGCAGATACTGTACCCGTTCGAGGATGGTGGGCAAAGAGAAAAACTGCCTCGTGTCTTTCGCATACTGGGAGAAGGCCATTCAATATATCGAAAGCACTCCTGTTGTCAGGGATGTGCTTCTTTCCGGCGGAGATCCGCTTACCCTTTCGACGGAGCGGCTCGAATGGCTCATAGCGAGGATACGGAGAATACCTCATGTAGAAGTTATCCGCATCGGAACCAAGGTTCCTGCTGTTCTACCTCAACGCATAACGACCAACCTGGTGAACATGCTGAAAAAATACCATCCCCTGTGGATGAATATCCATTTCACCCATCCGGAGGAGATTACTCCTGAAGTGAAGGAGGCTCTTGGCAGGCTCGCGGATGCGGGCATTCCCCTAGGAAGCCAGACAGTGCTGCTGAAGGGCGTGAACGACAGCGTAGACACCATGAAACAGCTTATGCACGGGTTGGTCAGAAACAGGGTACGGCCTTATTACATCTACCAGTGCGATCTCGTTCCAGGTACGTCTCATTTCAGAACATCTGTGGAAAAAGGCCTGGAGATAATCCAGGGACTTCGCGGCCACACGTCCGGATTCGCCGTACCGACCTTCGTCATCGACGCTCCTGCAGGCGGAGGAAAAATACCGCTCCTTCCCGAGTATGTGCTTGGGAAACAGGGCTCGCATGTCGTGCTGAGAAATTACGAAGGAAATATCTATACGTATCCCGATACCGAATCAGGAACCGTGCCTGTGAACTCCTTGCATTGCGTGCCGGAAATGCGATAAAGCGGCGGGAAGTATGAATCTCGGCATAACTTACGACCTTCGTCAAGACTACCTTGACGAAGGTTTTTCTTTGGAAGAGACAGCGGAATTCGATAGCATAGTCACTATAGACGCCATAGACGGCGCTCTACAGCGATTGGGACATACCACGGAGCGGATAGGCCATATCAGAAATCTCGTGAAACGCCTCGCTTCCGGCGAACGGTGGGACCTCGTGTTCAACATCGCTGAAGGTATGCACGGTTTTTGCCGCGAAGCCGCCATACCGGCCCTTCTCGAGGCGTACGGCATTCCCTGCACCTTCTCGGATCCTCTTGTCCTCGCCGTAGCCCTGCATAAGGGCATGACCAAACGCCTTATCCGCGATCTTGGCCTCCCGACCCCGGATTTCTGCGTGGTGAGCGAGCCTTCGGACATAGCTGCGGTAAAGCTTGAGTATCCTTTGTTCGCGAAACCCATTGCGGAAGGCACGGGTAAGGGCATCACCGGTCTCTCTGTCATAGAAACCCCAAGTGCCTTGGAGGCTGTGTGTACGGAACTGCTTGCGAAATACAAACAGCCTGTCATTGTCGAACGGTTTCTGCCGGGCAGAGAATACACTGTAGCGGTGTTCGGTACAGGGGAAACCACCGAAGCTGTAGGTGGCATGGAGGTGTTTCTCAAGGAAGAGGCGGAGAAGAATGTGTATTCGTATGTGAACAAGGAACAGTGCGAATCTCTTGTCAGATATGAACCCCTTTCCGGAGCCACTGCGGAACGGGCGAAAAAGCTATGCGAAGCAGTGTGGAAAGGATTGGGATGTAGAGATGCAGGGAGAATAGATCTCCGAGAAGATGAAGACGGGAATCCGAATTTCCTCGAAATCAATCCCCTTGCCGGGCTCCATCCGCAGCATTCGGACCTCCCTATCATATGCGCGTTTCTCGGGATTCCCTATCTCGAGATCATCCGAAGAATCATGGATTCTGCTCTGAAAAGGGTGAGAATTGCGCGCTGAATGATTCATATCTGGCGCGGTGCATAATAGTAGTACGTCTGCTCAGAAAGCTCCCCGCGTTTTGTGCCTGAGAAATTTGTATTGTACTTCGGTTTGTGCTGCGAGAGTTTGGATTTCATCGATGCTTCTTTTTTGTTTCCCATGCTTTTCGCGTAGCCTGTGCTCACGAAGAAAACATTGAAAATTCCCGATAAAAACTGATGTTTCTGCATAGGTTTCATATACACCTCCAACATTGCACAATTACGCATATGCGTAATTGTGCAAACAATATATCGCATTGCAGAAAAAATGTCAAGAGAAGGGGTGAAAAAACTGAAACTGTAGGGACGGAGGACGATGGTGCCGTGTTGAATTGCAGGGACGGCACACCCTGCGGAGGTTTGGTACGGTGCGCGCCAGTATAGAACGATATCACAGGGGACGGAGGAAGACAGTGATAAAAATCATCGCGGCCTGTCGCGCCAGGGAAAAACGATGCCGCCGATGAGCGCTGTGAACGGTGCGACGAGCACGAGGCCGAAGCTTCCAACAAGGGTGTGCAGAAGCTCGGCGGAGACATACGTCATGTTGAAGACGTTGATGGCAGGTATACCCTGTGCGAGGAATACCATGAGGAGGGAGGAATAGCCGCCGGAATACGCGAGGAGGAGGGTAGTGGTCTGCGTGCCTATGAC
>CAZWAS010000153.1:0-8462 GCA_964631915.1 uncultured Spirochaetales bacterium
AGACCCTCTCCGTAGCTGTGGGAAACGACCGAGAAGGTTCCTATTTCCGCAGTGGTTTTCACATGCCGACCGATGCAGGGGCACTCATCGTAATCGCCCACGCGTATGATTCTGATCGAATCTCCAGCATCCTGCGGAACCTTCCCTAAGTTGTATATCCGTGCAGCTTCCTCCCTGGACAGAAACACTTCTGTGACCGGCAGGTTCCGCCGAATGACCGAGTTGACCTCTGTTTCGATCGCCGATGCTTCCGCCGCGGTCAGATCCTTTGCGAAACGGTAGTCGCATTTCGATTTTTTATCCTCTATGTGAGCGTTCACCGCCCTGCCGCATCCGAACAGGTTCACCATGGTTCTGTTTAGGATATGTTCCGCCGTATGCATACGGGGGTCCGTGTTTTTCTGCATGACGCGATGATACCCGGAAACAAGCGGAGCTTCAACGGGAAAACTCCTGGAAAGCGAAGGCAGATGCGGTTATAGTGGGAGTATGACCGATCTGTCGGGAAGGCGAAGACGGCGATTCGTGAGATTATGGTAGCGGCTACTGGTATTTCTTTTTCTGTATGCTGATCGAGTCGATTACGATGATCAATATTAGCAAGGCACCGCGTATGATCTCCTGGACGAAAGGTGATATTTTTATGATAACCATTGCATTGTTAATGATGCCGAGAAGAAGAATCCCCTGAAAGGCTTTGAAAATGCTTCCCTCCCCGCCATCCATACTGATTCCGCCGAGGAGGACCGCAGTGATGACGAAAACGTTGGAGTATTGGCCGATGTTTCCGGAGGCTATGTTCAATTTACTGGCGAGCATGACGCCTGCGAAACCCGAAAGAAACCCCGTTATCACGAAGCAGAGTATCCTCGCTCTGTCGATGTTGATTCCGAAGAACTTGCTCGCAGTTGCGTTGCCTCCTACCGCGAATATGCTTCGGCCGAAGAACGATTTCTGCAGAATGAACTCGAACACGACAAGCAGACAGATGAACAGGATAACCGGCAGCGGAATATGGAACACGTTGGTCTGGGACAACAGGATGAAATTTTCGTTTGTTCCCGTTATCGTGTGCTCTTGTGTCAATGCAAAAACAACGCCCTTCACCGATACCATAACGCCCAAGGTCGCTGCGATCGACGGCAGGCGGAGCTTTGTCACCAGCAATCCGTTGATAAGGCCGAAAAAAAGGCCGCCTGCTACACCTGCAAGTATGCCGACAAGGACACCGTAGGGTTGGAATTTTATCGCTAGCACTGCCCCGAAAGCCATAATGGAACCGACGGATAGATCGATTTCTCCGATGATGATAAGCAGTGCCATCCCGATTACTATCATGCCCTCGAAGGATATTGCGAGGAATATATTCGTTATGTTCTGAAAGGTCAGGAAATACCTAGAACTTAAGGATAAATAGACGCCGACAGCAAGAATCACCAAGAGTATTTTCTGTTCGTTCAGTATATTCGTTATTTGCTTAGTTTTCACTTCTCTTCCTTGCCTTTATGTCTATGCATATCGCGGTTATGATCAAGACTCCCTTCAGGATGCTCTGGTACGAAAACGGAACGTTGAATAAGGTAAGGATATTGATGATCGTCGCCAGCAGAAGGACGCCCACTATGGTTCTGAAAATGCTTCCCTTTCCTCCGGCAAGGCTCGTTCCGCCGATAACGACGGCGGTAATGGCATCGAATTCGAAACCGACGCCGATTATAGGGCTCGCCGTCGTCATCCTGGAAGTATAAATGATAACGGCCACTGCCACGGACAGGCTCGACATGACGAAGGCCGTTGTCCGGACTCTTGCAGTCCGTATTCCGACGATCTCAGCGGCTGTAGCGTTCGTCCCTACGTATTGTATCTTCCTACCGAAAGTCGTTCTGCTCAATATGATATGAAAAATAAGCATGACCGTTATAAGGACGTACACGTGGTTTGGAACGCCTAAGAATTTTTCCCGACCGATTATGCCGAACCACGTCCCCGTTCTTCCCGCGATAATCGCGCCGTTTGTGATAAGGAGTGCTATTCCGGAAAAGATGGAGAGGGAACCTAAGGTCACGATAATCGAATTGATTTTGTATTTTGTGACGATGAAGCCGTTGAAGAGGCCTATGGCAACCGCCGCCAGTATAGGCATGACGATTCCCAGTGCGTTGTTGTTCTGCTGGAAAATGATCGAAATGAGTCCAAGTAGAGAAAAAACCGAACCGACGGATAAGTCCAGACAGCCGGTTATTATCACCATCGTCATGCCGCAGCTTATCACTCCGATCACGGTTATTTGCTTAAGCAGGTTTATGAAATTCCCTGGTGTCCTGAATTCCGGCGAAATGGTAGAGAATAGACCGAATAGAAACACGAGAATCAGCACCTGGGATTGCTCTTTCACTATATTGGCGAAAACAGATTTTTTTGCTTTCATTTACGCTCTCGTAACCGCTTTGATAATGTTTTCCGATGTCACGTTCACATCCGAAAATTCTGCCAATATCTCCCCCTTCGAAAGAACGATGACGGTATTCGCGAGTGCCGTAATTTCGGGTATTTCCGAAGAAAGCAACATAATCGAGACGCCCTGAGAGGCGAGTTCTCTTATTATCTTGTAAATCTCTTCCTTGCTCCCCACATCAATACCGCGTGTAGGATCGTTTAAAATCATCAGTTTCGGCTTCACTGCCAGCATCCGGGAGAATATTGCCTTTTGCTGGTTGCCGCCGCTTAGGCTGACGATTGCAGTCGAGATGGATGGCGTTTTTATCGACAGCTTGTCGGTGTAGCTTTCGGAAAGCTTCATCTCCTTTTTTCGATCTATGAAGGTCTGCTGTTGCACATTGAACAACCACAGGGGTGAGATATTGTGGTTTACCGACATATCGAGGAACAGGGACTGCAGCTTTCTCTCCTCGGGCAAGTAGATGATGCCGTATCGTATGGCGTCGGCAGGGTGTTTTATGGAAATCTTTTCGCCTAGGAAATATAGTTCTTTCGCTTGGGCCGGCCATAAACCGACTATGCTTTTTACCAGCTCATCCTTTCCTGACCCCATGAGTCCAGCTATGCCTATCACTTCGCCTTCATGTATCTTCAGTTTGAAGTCCACGATTCTATTCTCGATTGTCAGTTTTCGGATTTCAAAGATCACTTTTTTTCTTTCGATTTCGTCCTTTTTCGTCGTTTTTAGTTCATGGCCGATCATCATCGATACGACTTTATCCGTGTCGTACTCGTTTTTCCGCAGAACACCCTGGTTCTTGCCGTCTCTGAAAACGCTGACGCGATCCGCTATTTCTATGATTTCGTCCAACCTGTGGGAGATGTAGATGACGCTTATCCCCTTGCCTTTCAGTTCTTTGATGATCTGGAACAGCTTGTCCACCTCTTTTTTCGTGAGTGAAGAGGTCGGCTCGTCCATTATGATGATACGGGCGTTCTTGATGGTGATCGCCTTGATTATTTCGACGAACTGCTGTTCTGCCGTGGTGATTTTTGCCAGTCTCGTGGAGGGATTAATGCTGATGCCGAAATCATCCAGAATCTTCTTTGTGTCATTCGACAACTGTTTGAAGCTGACGAAGCCCGGCACTCTACTTTTAGGTAGTTTTCCGAGAAAGATATTCTCCGCCACCGTTAGTTTCTGTATGTTTTCCAGTTCCTGGTAAATCATACTGATGCCGAGGTTTCGCGAGGCATCCACGCTTCCAAGCTCGGTTTTTTCGCCGTTCAACAGGATCGTGCCCGAATCCTTGCGGTACACCCCCGACAGAATTTTCATCAGTGTGGATTTTCCTGCGCCGTTTTCGCCTACGATGGCGTGTATTTCCCCCACATCCAAATCAAAATCGACTTCATTAAGAGCGACAATGCCGGGAAATGTTTTTACGACTTTCTTCACTTCTAATAACACGTTTCTCCCCGTTTATACATACTATCCACATCCGAAATCGAGGGGAAGTTATCGGTCTTTGAAACAGAAACAGCAGTTGCTAAAGGCCCTACATTCCGTACCTGCTGATAAATCTGTTTCTGAGGTACAATGCGACCCCGATTATAGATGCTTCTTCCATCAAATTTGAAGGAATAATCTTGTTGTTCTTTTTGAACACATGCGATTTTGTGCCTTCCAGCTTTTTGTTTAAGGCTGGTATTAACTTGTCTGCGTAGTGCGCTATTTCACCTCCGATTACTATGATTTCCGGATCGATAGTGAATATGACGATTTTTAGGCCGAAGGCAAAATCATCGATATAGTCGTCCCAGATTTTATTCGCCGTTTCGTCGTTGCTGTCTTTTAATTCCATGAAATCCGCAAGCCGGTTTAGCTTCTTCTTGGTTTTTTTCGCGTATTCTTTCAATATCGAATCGACTGAGAGATATTCATTGAGGCACCCGTTTTCGCCGCATACGCATTTACGACCGTCCCTTCGGATGATGATGTGTCCCACCTCACCAGCCTTGAAATAAGAACCGCGGTACAGTCGGTTATTGATGATTATGCCCGCGCCGACTCCTTTCATGATGGAAAGATACAGTACGTTCTTTGAACCCTGGGCCGCTCCGCTCTGCCATTCTGCATAGGCTGCTGCGTTGGCCTCATTTTCGAAGTAGACGGGAAGGCCTAAGAGTCTGCTGTATTTTTTCAGATGAGTATTCGTTATATGGAGGTTCGGCGCTATCTCGATATTCTTCGTGTTTTCGTTGACGACGCCAGGAATCGAGATTCCGATTCCGAGTAGTTTCGATATAGTTATGTTATTGGCCCACAGCATATCCTTCATCAATGCGGTGAGTTTTTCCATGATTTCGTCGAAATCCAACAGCCTGCTTGTTTTTATTTCCTCCTGAGCTATCGCCTCCATTTTGAAATTAAAGATGACGACTTTGACTATATCCACCAAAAAATCGATGCCGATGGTATACTTGCAGTTCGGATTGATGTTGATGATAACGGGTTTTCTTCCTCCCCGAGAGTCGCCGACTCCTCCTATCTCCAATATGTCGTCCTTGACCAGTTCATTGATGTTGCTTATCACAGTGGGCAGGGATACCTTAATCTCTTCCGAAATATCAACCTGATTGATTGTTTCCTTTAGACACAGCAGTTTGATGATTTTCTGTTGAGTGATGTGCTTGTTTAAACGAGCCGGATGTTTGTTTTCCATAATCAAGTCTTAATAAAGTAATCTAATAATGTAGAATTGTCAATCATAGTACGCGATAAATACCATTGAGAATTGTAGAAGAGGAACGTTAGGTTCAATATCAAGATGTTGTTAGGGTGTTTTGCGAAATCCTGCCACGTTTTGTAAAGGTCTCCCTCGGCCGGGTCTGAAAATAATTTCTAAGATTCTCTGTAACAAAAGGAAAATGGGGCTATAAAGAAGCTTCCTGTGTATACTGGTTCGAGTTTCCTTTTGGAAAGGGATCGCTTGAGGAGCGAGCGGTTTGTTGCCGGTGATTCGTGAACACTTATTCAATCTTTACTACCGATAAAGTGGCATCGAGGGGAAAAGCCAAAAGATCCACGCTTGATTCTTCCGCGGTTTAAAGCAGCTATATCCTGGCCAGTGCAGCCGCAAGAGCAGGGTGGCGGAGCGGTATGACGTAGTGGCGATATTTGAAGCGATGGCACCGTCAAGGGCCTGAACGAAGATTCCCGCGATGCGCTTAGCGCGTTTGCGAGGAGCCAAGAACTTTGGCTTGGATCGGGGCACGCGATCAGCTCCATCGCGAAAGCCATTAAAAGAGAAAAGGAGACTGCTCTCCACCCGCGATTGCCCGTAAAAGAGGCACAAAAACACATATTTTGACCGATGTCAAGAACTTTCCCTTATTAGCTGTGCGACCGGCGGAAGCTAATCGTCGCGGTGCGACTCATGAATTTTCGTTGGTCGCTGTTTTGTTTCTCGTGAGCGGAAAAACCAGGACGATCGATGGGCAAGATGAAACTGATCAAGGCTACGATTTCAGGCTCCATCGCCAACAGCTAAGACCGTGAGGATCCTTTCGTGCATTGCTCGTCGGTCCCCAAAAGAAGCGGTTTGAGAATGGCCCGTCGGATGATTGAGCGAACCTCCTGCTGGTTGTATGGGTTTCAGCGGCTACGCTTCGATTTGAACAGTTTGATTATATTCATGTAACTCTCGTACTCATTGGTTCCTGCCTCATCTATTGGAGAGCTCTTAGAGTATGAGCGTCATGTTATTAGAGAATCTTAGGGGGGCCTTATTCCATATGAAAAGAGTGTTATATGTATCAGTGCCTTATAATCATAAACGGAATTTTCATGGTTAAGAATAGCGAGGAATTCCTCATGGTTTGGGTTATCTTAGTAGGATGGTATAAAGACACATTAAAATGAAATTATTAAATAAAGTTAATTAATTAAATGCGTCTTAAGAGGGTCTCCATGCCCTCCTAAGATGGAATCCGTAGGCTACCGTACCCTTCAAATTGTTCCATTGCTGGAGGGAATTGGGTTCTACCAACGCAGAGACTTTAAGGCACTTTCGCAAAACCCACATCAAGGAGAAAACCTTGGTTTCTGAATGAGTTTTCAACAACTTGCTCCCACTCGACACATTCAAGAAGGTCCTTCCGGCAATGAAATTTTTCGGAGGTTTTCATTTTCTCGGGCGATTGAGCGGCGAGGCAAAACTGAGACTGATATACGGCTTCTTCTGCGTACCGAGTGTGTCGAGATTTTCCCACAAGGCAATCGATCCTGAACGAGGAAGAGACGAAGGGTAGAACCGCTGAACTTCCTGGTGAAGAAAGCAAGCATTATGAAATAATCCTCGTCGGGCAAGCCCATGCACACATGCAACAACGGCGATTGAAAGTCGGGAGAAACTCGTGAGCAAAAAACGCGATGCTTGCCCGCGAAACTGCAATGCAAGGGCGGACGCCCCGTAAAGGCGAGAACGGACCGGAGAAGGCTTCAGGCGTCCCGGCATTTCTCGAGAAAACCAGGAAAAGCCTTGAGTGTCCTTCCTAAGGAGCAGCAAGGGTTGGAGGAATTCACGCAAATCATCGGGTAACAACTACTCTGCTTTCTTGGTTGCCTTTCCCCATGGAGACATTTGGAGTCAGTATACTCCCTTCGCTCGCTAAGGCCTAGATATCATTTTGGTACAGGCCCTTTAAGCTCTCGGTGTCCCTTTAAAAGGGCCATGGGTTAAGGAGTCATTTCTATCTGCAAAAAACTATAAAAATAATAATACTTAATAAAGTAGATTGACAAAATGAATAATCGTAGGATATAATATGAAACAAGTTGAATAGCCCTGCAGCGCGGCCGTCACGGAAAAGGACGATTGCAATGAAAGGGCTGAATACAATCAAAAGGAGAGGTACAGATGAAAAGAGGATTACTTTTACTCGTATGCCTGACGATGGCCGTTTCCTTCGTCATGGCGGGCGGCACAGGTGAAAAGCCAGCTCAGCAAGCGAAGACGACCGACACTATCGTATTGCTGAATATCGGTATGCAATCGCCCTATCCGCCGCTTTATTCCGATAATCTGAAAAAGCGGTTGAAGGAAGCGGGAATTGACATGTTCATGTTCGACGGCAAATTCGATGCTCAGCTCCAGTCGAGCCAGATGGACGATGCGATCGCCATGAAGCCGAACGCGATTGTTTTGTTTCCCGTTGATTCCGCAGCATTGGCCACGGCGATAAAAAAAGCCTATGATGCAGGCATCCCCGTGATCATGGGTAACGGATCTCCCATTGAGGCTTCGGTTAAATACACCACTCTTTATTTTGGACCGAATAACTACGAAGAAGGGAAGGTCGCTGGCAACATAGCGAACAAGATATTGGGGAATTCCGGTAATGTCGTTATCGTAGAAGGAGCTACCGGGCAGGATGCCTCTATTGGGAGGACGAAAGGCTTCAAGGATGTGCTCAATCCGGGCATCAAAGTACTCGCCGCGCAGCCCGCGGATTGGGTAAAGGACAAGGCGGTCCGCGTTATGTCTGACTTCATCACAAGCTACGGGAAAGATATCAATTTAATATGGTCCCACAGCGATGATATGGGTGCAGGCGTCGGCATTGCCCTTGAAGAAGCGGGTTACAAGCCTGGTCAGGTTCCTTCGGTTTCCCTCGGCGGAAGCAAGGCGGGAATGGAATCGATTCAGGCTGGATGGATTACGCATCTGATTATCCAGTCGCCAATCGACGAAACTGATCAGCTAGCACCTTTTGTAATCAAGGTAGTCAAAGAGAAATGGCCAGCAGGGAAACAGTGGGATCCGTACTGGAATTTCATGAAAACACCTGTTGTCGATACGAACTCATATCAGCCGTATTTGCCGGGGTTTTAATCGGTATTTGATGAAGGGGGGGGCGGGGGTTTATCACCTATTCCGTTTGTTTCTGTCTGTAGTTACAGATAGCTTCAATATATGGAAGATCTTAATTAAGGGAACCTCTATTAACCTTCGGTTGGT
>CAZWAS010000154.1:0-5323 GCA_964631915.1 uncultured Spirochaetales bacterium
CTTTTCCGGCGTGAACGGGTTGTGGATGCGGTGAGCACTTTCGGTGATGTTGAATATTCGTGGGATGTCCATTTCAGAGAATCTCCTTATTAGGTGTGAATAGATTCGGTTAGAGCCTGACCGAAATATATACGCTTTCTTGGCTCCGTGGGGATCGCACCTGCTCTGGTCTGCTGGCACCCGGGCGAACGACATAGCCATCTCTGAATCGTCCGTCTGTTGGTCGGCACTAGTGTTCCAAGTACCCCTGTCGGCACGTTCACGGATACCGTTCGGGTATTCCCGCCGCATGTCCTCCTGAGAGCGAAATTCCACCACGCTGCCAAGAGAGCCTCTGGCAAGCAGACCACAGAGGCGGCCATGAGCATGTTCCCAAATTTCTCTCTGGCGCAGTGTGCTCAATCATCCGGCCCCCGGTGGGCGGTGGCGTCTTCGTCGACCCAATCCTCTTCGGTGTAGGACATGCCGTTTCGGCCTGGAACTTTGCGTGCGGGCCCGGTAGGTTTCAAGATCGGGCGGCATGCCATGAAACGGCGGACCGGCCGAACACTTGTCCTCCGCATTTTTGACGGCCTTGATTCCGCTGTCGTGTAAAATGCCGCTGTTTCTTTCTTCGGATCTTCGACCGGCACGGAGCAATCGCTCAATTCCATGCCTGTCTGAAACCGATACTTCGCATACGCAGCTTCGCCGACTGCGATCAGGGACTCCCCGATTTCTCCACCGCAGATCCTCTCTATGCAAAGCACATACCCGAGGTAGCTGTGCGACCGCTCATCAAAAGAGCGCGTAGGCCGGATGCGTTGCTGAATAGCCACCACATGGCCTGACCATGGTATCTTCTTCATGTTTGTCGTTGAGTCTACCATCAGTCTTTCCCCATCCTTCGAGTTTACACAGGAGTCGGTGTATGTGTCGAACCTGCTCGTCGTCCGACATGGGCAAAACCATTTCGCGGTTGAAGGTCGTGATTTCGATGCGGTATTCGATCAGTTCAAAATCTCGGATCATGATTGCGTACTCTGTTTATCAGAAGTGACGTGCCGGCACCGACCAGCGGCCTGATTGATGATGAGAAGGACGCCATGTACTACCGCTTTTGACCTCGTTTTCTTCCCTCCGGAAACGGCAAAGAAACTCACTTTTACCTCGGCCGATTTTGGAGTTCGAAGCCGCGTCGGTATGCTTTTTCAGAGAACAGACAAAAATGATCTTATCATAACTCGGCCGAAGTGTGGAGCCACGGTCCGACTGGTGGCGCGCACTAGATAGAATCGCCGGCCGCAGAAACAGCCTTTTGGAAGGCTGCTTCATACGGCCTTTCGATAAGCGCGTATGCGCGGATCAGTTTCCTACTCGTATCTCCTGCCAGAGCTTGTTGTACAATTCGAGATTAGCACCCAAATCTTCCTTGAGTTCGCAATTCGCAAGATCGTCGTATGAGTAGTTCGGTTTCACTTTGGTCAATTCCCTCGCCTTCACATTGAGCGCAGGGAGCTTCAAATAATCAGCTATTTTCGCGTATACGTCCGGCCTGTGGATGTAGTTGATGAACGTGTATGCCTGTTCCTTGTTCTTCGCATCCTTGAGAATGCAGAGGCTGTCTATGTACATGGGGCCTCCTTCTTTGGGTATGAAATAATCCACCTCATCCTTTTTCTCAGCGTCGTATTCGTTGAACACGTTTTCAGCATACCCTTGCACAACGAAAAACTCGCCGTTCGCGAATCCTTTCGCGAAAGCCTCCGCATCGAATTTCATGATGTTTTCTTTCCACCCCAGAATCACCTTTTTCGCCTTATCGAGCTCCGAAGGATCGACCGTATTCACGGAGAAACCGAGGCTTTTCAGAGCAGCACCGAAGACTTCCCGCATGTCGTCCAGCATAGTCATGCGGTTTTTAAGGTCTTTTCTGTCGAAAATATTCCAGCTTTTCTCGTAATTCTGCACCTTGGTCTTATTCACCGCGACTCCTGCAGCCGCCATAAAATACGGCACGCTGTACTCATTGCCCGGATCGAACTTGATCTTCGCAAGAGCCGTAGGGTCTATGTTGGCGAAATTGGGCACCTTGGTTTTATCGATCCGCTCGAGCATGCCTTCGTGGATCATGATGGACACGTAATCTCCGGAAGGCACTACGATATCGTATCCTGTTCCTCCCGCTTTCAGCTTCGCGAACATCTCTTCGTTGGACGCGAACACGTCGTATACATACTGGATGTTGAACTCCTTCTCGAAGTCTTTGAGCACTTCGTCGGGAATGTAGTACGTCCAATTGTAGATGTACAATTTTCCGCCGTCGGCCTTCTTGCTGCCGTCGGTTCCGCCCTGGGCTGTTTCTTTCTTCGCGCATCCCGAAAACACGAAGACCATTGCGAGCACGATTGCGCCGACTGAGAGCAGTTTTTTCATCTTCTTCTCCTTGAAAAAAACGGTTTATTTGAAAATGTATTTGACGAATTTCCGCGCGAAAAACGCGAGAAACACCGTACCGAAAATGAGGATAACGGACAGAGCGTTTATAACCGGAGACACGCCGAAACGGATCATGGAGTATACGTAGAGCGGAAGTGTAGACGAACCGGGTCCTGCAACGAAAAAAGTGATAACGAAATCCTCCAGCGACAGGGTGAACGCGGTAAGAAATCCGGATATGATGCCCGGCATAGACACGGGAATGATCACTTTGAACAGAGTATCCAGTTCATTGGCTCCCAGATCGTACGCTGCCTCGATGATGGAATAATCGAATTCCTCGAGTCTGGAAAGCACGATGAGAAGAATAAACGGAAGATTGAACGATGTGTGCGCTATGAAAATGGACAGAAGCCCGAGCTTGAGTTTAATGCCTGCGAAGAAAATGAGGAGCGAAACGCCGATGATGATTTCGGGCATTATGAGAGGAAGAAAACTCACCGCCTGCACGTATTTCTTGAGTTTGAACTGATACCAGTTGATCCCTATGGCTCCAAGCGTGGCAATGACCGTTGCAGTGAGCGAAGAACTCAACGCTATGAGAAGACTGTTGCCGAATGCCTTCCACAACTCCCTGGATTCGAGAAATAGCTTCTCATACCAGAGGAAAGAAAACCCCGTCCAGTTCATGGTCTTCGAGCCGTTAAACGAATATACGACGAGCACAAAAAGCGGCATGAATAAAAATAGGATTGTGAGCACGAACACCACTCTGGAAAACGTCGGTTTGGTCCTCATTACGCCTTCAGCTCCTTCTGTTCCCGGACTTGTTTCTTGTTCAGCCACACGTATACGAGCAACCCTGCAGTCGTCACCAAAGTGATAATGATGGATATAGAAGAAGCGAGCGGCCAATTCCGCGTAACAGTCAATTCCCGCGCTATGATGTTTCCCAGCATGACCGATTCCTTGCCTCCTACAAGTTGGGGAACGGCATAGGCGCCGAATGTTGGTATGAAGGTGAACAGCACTGCAGTCACGATGCCGCCTTTGATATTGGGAACCATGATGGATACAAGGGAGCGGATATGGGATGCCCCGAGGTCGCGTGCCGCCTCGAGGAGCGAAAAGTCGAATTTTTCGATGGTGGAATACAGAGGCAATATCGCGTATGGGAGATAGGAGTATACGAGAACCACCACTACGGCCCACTCGTTGTACAAGAATTGAATATAGCCACTTGTAAGCCCGATTTTCGAGAGAATCTCGTTGAGAAATCCGTTGTTCCCGAGGATCGCGATCCATGCATAAATACGTATGAGAAAATTAGTCCAAAACGGTATAATGACCAACAGCATGAGGGCGTTTTTCCATCTGCTTTTCGCCATATAGTACGCGCACGGCAGCGCGATGAGCACCGTTATGACTGTAGCTACGATTGAAATCCAGATGGTCGAAATCGTCACTTTCGCGAATACCGGATTCGCGAGTGCGCGGTATGCATCAAGGCTAAATTTGTATACGACGCCGCCGTAAAGCCCTTTCTGGAGAAAGCTGTAGAGGAAAATGATGATGATCGGTACCACGAAAAATACGGAAACCCACACGGTAATTGGCAGAGAATACAGCTTTCCATAATTCCGTTTCACTAATTTTTAACCTCCACCACATACCCGTCGGCTACATGCCACCAGATGTATACCTTGTCCTTCCAGCTCACCTCGGGGGAGTAACCCTGTTGGTCGAAGTGATGTTTATACACCCTGAACTGCCTGTGATCGGTTTTTACGAACACCTTACTCTGGAATCCATTATAGATGAGCTCATCCACGGTTCCGCTCAGCATATTGAAATCGCCGTTCAGATGCTCGGGCTTGTTCCTGTTGATCCGGATCTTCTCCGGCCGTATGGTTATCTTCACCTTCGCGCCGATTTGCACGGGTTTGTCTGCAGCGATCTTCAAGCGACCGATATCATGCACATCAGCCTCGAGCACATCTGCTCCGCTCGAAACTACTGTGCCTTCCAGCATATTCGTCTCGCCTATGAAATGGGCGACAAATGTATTCGCCGGCCGTTCGTAGATTTCGAACGGAGTTCCGACCTGATGTATCCTCCCTTCGTTCATGACAGCAACCCGGTCAGAAACGCTCAGCGCTTCCTGCTGATCGTGGGTGACGTATATGAAGGTGATCCCTATCTGATCGTGGATCGCATCGAGCTCGATGAGCATATGTTGCCTGAGTTTCGCATCCAGAGCGGAAAGCGGTTCGTCGAGCAGGAGGACGCTCGGTTCGTTGATCAGTGCTCTGGCAATTGCTACCCGCTGCTTCTGCCCGCCGGAAAGCTGGTTGGGAAGCTTGTTTTCATGGCCGTTCAGTTTCGTAAGAGTCAGATATTCCCCGACCTTTCGCGATATCTCGGTTTTATCGATTTTTTTCAATCGCATGGGAAATGCAACATTTTCGAACACGGTTAAATGGGGAAACAAAGCGTAACTCTGGAACACAGTATTCACATGCCGCTTGTTGGGCGGAAGAGGGATGACGTTCTGATCGTCTATGTACACAATGCCTTGTGTAGGAGTTTCGAAACCGGCGATAATGCGCAGGAGTGTCGTTTTTCCGCAGCCAGACGGGCCGAGGAGGGAAAAAAATTCACCTTTTTTTATTGTTAAATTGATCTGTTCCAAGGCGCAAAAGCTACCAAACTGTTTGCCTGTATTCTCAATTTTTACTTCGCTTCCTTTCACGCCCCTTCTCTTTCCTCCTAGCGCCGCACTGAAGTAACGTTCAACAGGGTTTCTTTTCCAAAAAAGATGATATAAACTGACCTAAATTCCGGCTTTAGTCAAGGCGTAGCCGGGATTGCAAATCAAGGCGTAGCCGGGATTGCAAATCAAGGC
>CAZWAS010000154.1:5423-8408 GCA_964631915.1 uncultured Spirochaetales bacterium
CCGGGATTGCAAATCAAGGCGTAGCCGGGATTGCAAATCAAGGCGTAGCCGGGATGTGAAGCAACCGAGGAGGATACATGAACAAAACCGCACATACAGCGATCCCCGAGAGAAAGCAGGTACCGCAAGAATACTGCTGGAACCTTTCCAGCCTCTTTGCCGACGAACAGGCATGGGAAGAAGGATTTCGCGATTACGAACGCAGAATCAAGGACATACCAGGATTCAAAGGAAGCCTCGGCACATCGGCCTCCGCCCTCGCAGCGTGCCTGAAGTTCATGAACAGTCTCGGCGAACTGGAAGAACGGTTGCAGTATTACGCCCATCTGCGCATCGCCGAAGACGGCTCTGATAGTAGCCATCAGGCGCGGTTCGGCAGATTTATGCGGGCTGCAAGCGAAGCGCAGGCTCTTGCGAGCTATCAGAATCCGGAAATCCACGCCATACCGGACGATCGCATGCAGGTATTTCTCGCCTCGCCGGAACTGAAAGAATACGGGATTTTATTAAAGAAAATACTCAGATATAAACCGCATATCCTCACAGAAAAGGAAGAACGGCTCCTCGCTCTCCAAGAAGAGGCGAATCAGACTGCGAGCAAAGCATTCTCCTCGCTCACCAATGTGGATATGGAATTCGGCAGCGTCAAAACGGCTCAGGGGGAGAAACCTCTCACTAATTCCACATTTCAAGCATTCATGCTCGATCCCGACAGGGATATCAGGAAAACCGCATACGAGCAGTTCATGACTGTGTTCGACAGGCATAAAAACACCCTTGCAGCTCTGTATGCAGGAAGCGTTCAACTCGACCTGTACAGGGCGAGGGTGAGAAATTTCCCCTCCGCCAGGGCAGCAAGCCTGTTCCCTGACGACGTGCCGGAATCCGTATACGACACCCTCATAGCTGCGGTACACGACAATCTGCCGGTTCTCCACGAGTACTACGAAACGCGAAGGACGGCGCTCGGTCTGGACAAGCTCAGGCATTATGATGTGCGAGTCCCGCTCACCAAAGACATAACGATGCATCACACCTACGAACAGGCCGTGAACCTCGTGCTGGAAGCTCTCGCACCTCTTGGAGAGGAATATTGCGGAACGCTCCGAAAAGGACTTACCGGAGGTTGGGTAGACAGGTACGAAAACAAAGGGAAACGTTCCGGTGCCTTTTCCGCAGGAACCTATAAAGGCGATCCATATATACTCCTGAACTACAAGGACGACGACATAAGGGATGTCTTCACCCTTGCCCACGAGGCGGGCCATTCCATGCATTCGCTGTATAGCGCACGAAACAACCCTTTCCAGCATTATTCATACACGATTTTCGAAGCGGAAGTGGCTTCCACATTCAACGAACAGCTGCTCACGAAATATTTTATGGACAGAGCGGAAACAGCGGAAATGCGGGCATACTTGGTAGGCAAACAGATAGACGACATTATAGGTACGCTGTTCAGGCAGACCATGTTTGCGGAATTCGAGCACACGGCTCATGCAATGGCGGAATCCGGAACACCGCTTACGCTGGAATCCCTCCGACAGACCTATCAGAAGCTCCTCGAAACGTATTTCGGCCCTTCAGTCGTATTCGAGGATACGAGCGCCCTGGAATGCCTGCGGATACCTCATTTTTATACTGCATTTTATGTGTACAAGTATGCGACAGGGCTTTCTGCAGCCATTGCCCTTTCCGTAAAAGTGCTTACAGGTGGAAACACGGAACGCGATAAATACTTCGCTTTCCTGAAATCCGGTGGATCGAAATTCCCTCTCGAATCCCTAAAGGCCGCAGGCGTGGACATGAGAGAAAAAGAACCGGTTCAAACGGCGCTTGACACCTTCAAGTCATTAGTACAAGAATTGAAAACACTCCTCGGAGCGGATACGAAAAAACAATAAGGAAAAACGAGATCACATATGGAATACTCCTCTATTCTGGTCCCGCAGGACCTGCACATTCATACCGTGTTTTCATCCGGCGATTCCGCAGTGGCGCCCGAACAGACCGTAGCGATTGTGGCGCAATTCAGGCATGCGCGGATCATAGGCATAAGCGACCATATAGAATACATATACGGCAAAGAATTCGACACATACAAGCGCACCCTCGCCCTTCACAGATTCCATGTCGGCGTGGAAGTCCAGGATCATACCTGGGTAGACAGAGCTTTGGAATTGGATACCGAATACTACATATACCACTGCAGGGATAAAACGAAAGAATACAAGGGTGCCGAAAAACTTCTGTCCAAAGGGTTGCCGGTCATCATTGCACATCCTCAGTTCATGGAAACGGACCTATCCAAAGTGCCCGAGGGCTGTATTGTGGAAATCAACAACAGGTACGTATGGAGGGGGAACTGGAGATCGTATTACACCCCCTATCTCGCGAAGTTCAGATTCATCATAGGGTCGGACGCGCATCAACCTTTTTGGCTGAATCAGCATATAGCGCGGAGTGTGGCGAAAGAGCTCGGGGTAGAGGAAACTATTCTTTTTTCGGATTGAAGCAAGGCATGAAAATCAATCCTGCCAATAGATGTACTGCATATTGGTCTGGATCATCATGGTTTGATTGTTCTGATTCAGATATGAAATAGTTACAAATCCGTTTCCCGGTGTTACAGTGATGATGCTCTGAATGCTGTGTATGATGTTGCCCTGATTGTCGTAAATATTGATCTTACCCTTCATTGCATGCTCCCTTTTCCTGAAAAATCACTGTTTCATACCTGTCGACAAGACCGAAAGCATATCTCCAGCGCCTTTATCTAGTAATAATAACGGGTAACAGCAGATTTGAAAAGAGATTTATACCAGTTCGAGGCGTATTGACTAAAAATCCGCTATATTGTAGGGTGTTCTTCGTTCTATTCGCATACGCGGCGGTGGTGGAATTGGTAGACACGCTACTTTGAGGGGGTAGTGGGAGTTCTCCCGTGCTGGTTCAAGTCCAGTTCGCCGCAAGAGAGAAGCCATC
>CAZWAS010000155.1:0-447 GCA_964631915.1 uncultured Spirochaetales bacterium
CATCCCTCAACGCGATAGTGGATAAGGCGGTCGACCAGGGGATCCCAATCGTAACCGTGGATGCCGACCTTCCAGGTTCCAAGCGACTCGCCTTCGTCGGAACAGGCAATTTCAATGCAGGCCAAGTCGGAGGGAAAAAACTCGCGGATCTCATAGGCGGGAAAGGCAAAATCGCCATCATGCTGAAACCTGGACAGTCCAATCTCGAGGAACGCGTAGCAGGATACAAAGCAGCACTGGCCGCTTACCCGGGAATCCAGATCGTTCAACTCGTGGATACCCAGAGCGATCCTGTGGTGGCAGCACAGGCAGCTGCAGCGCTTTTGCAGAAATATCCGGACCTCGCAGGAATCGCCTGCGTGGAAGCCGCAGGAGGAGCAGGCGCTGCAACAGCAGTCAGAGAGGCCGGAAAGGCGGGGAAGGTAAAGATCATCTCCATGGACAGGG
>CAZWAS010000155.1:457-8403 GCA_964631915.1 uncultured Spirochaetales bacterium
CGAAGTGCTCGACGCCATCGCCGAAGGCGTCATCTCCGCATCAATAGCCCAGCAGACCGCTCTTATGCCCTACTATGCGGTTCAGATCATGTACAACCTGAACAACAGCCATGTGGCTATCACTTCGGACAACAAAGCGGCCGGAGTGCTCGGTATCCCTGTGGTCGTGGACACAGGAGTCATCGTCGTGGATTCGAACAACTACAAATACTTCAAACGTTGAGAATAAAAAGCGAAGAGACGCTCCATGCGTCTCTTCGCAGGATGATCATCATGGCAGACTACATTCTGGAAGCCAGAGGAATAGTGAAGACGTTCCCCGGCGTGAGAGCCCTCGATGGGGTGAACCTCAGAGTGAAAAAAGGTGAAGTCCACGCCCTTGTAGGAGAAAACGGCGCTGGGAAAAGTACCCTTATGCTGACGCTCGGAGGAATTCACAAACCCGATGCGGGGGAAATCTTCATCGAAGGGCGGCGAGTAACTTTGGATACCCCGCACGATGCGAACAGGAAGGGTATCAGCATCGTGTTCCAGGAACTCAGTTTGGTTCCGAATCTGAGCATAGCGGAAAACATATTCGCGAACAGGCAACCGGTGAACTCGGTGAATCTTATAAACTGGAAAAAGCTTTTCGCAGATACGCTCGACATTTTGAAACTGTTCGGTCTCGAGTGCCTCGACCCTGCGATGCTCGTGAAATATCTTTCCCTGGCGAACCAACAGGTGGTGGAAATCCTGAAAGCCATGTCCATGAATCCTAAGGTGCTCATTCTGGACGAACCGACTTCCTCGCTCACCGAGATGGAGGTGGAACAGCTTTTCCGCAATATCGGAATCCTCAAAGAGAAAGGAATAGCCTTCATCTATATTTCCCATCACCTTCCCGAAATATTCAGAATAGCGGATACGGTGACCGTTCTCAGAGACGGACAGTATGTATGCGATGCGGATGTGAAGAGTATCGACGAAGATTTTCTTGTGACGAATATGGTAGGGCGAAAGATCGTGAATATGTACGGAGCCCGTTCGAAACAGGATGTCGTTGGGGATGTGATATTCGAGGCCCGATCGATAACCAGAAAGCCGGCCTTCAGGGATATCAGCTTTTCAGTGCGTTCCGGAGAAATCGTCGGCTTTGCCGGCCTTGTCGGAGCAGGCAGAACAGAGGTTGGGCGGGCCATATTCGGCGCAGAACCCATCGAATCCGGAGAGCTTCTCCTCTACGGAAAGAATATCCATCCTGACAGCCCTAAAAAAGCCATACGGGTCGGCATAGGATACATGAGCGAGGATAGGAAGACGCAGGGATTATATCTGGAACAGTCCATACGAGCGAATCTCATATCGAACCATCTAGGGGATTTTTGCACCGGTCCCGCCTTCATCTCGGATCGGAAGGCGGATGCTTTCGCAGAACAGAGCATGAAAGATTTCAAGATCGTGGCTCCCGGAATCGGTCAAGTGGTAAAGAACCTTTCCGGAGGGAATCAACAGAAGGTCCTTGTGGGGACCTGGTTCGGCATACGGCCGAAGCTCCTCATAGTCGACGAGCCCACTAAGGGTGTGGACGTCGGAGCGAAAAGCGAGATATACGTACTGCTCAGAGGCTTGGCCCGACAGGGAGTCGGCATACTGCTCATATCCTCGGACCTATCCGAAGTATTGGGAGTCAGCGACAGAATCATAGTCATGCAGGCAGGCAAAATAGTCGGGGAAGTGACCGGAGCCGATGCAACGGAAGAAAAGGTCATCGCCCTTGCAACCGGAGCTACACGGGGAGGATGCGGACAATGAAATGGTTATCAAAAATCGCGAGACAACGAGAGTTCATGATTTTTCTTATCGTGGCTGCTGTGTTCATATGCATGTCCTTCGCTTCCCCCTATTTCCTCTCTTCGGCGAATATTCTCGCCCTTCTTCTCGGGCTTTCCCTCGAGGCGATCGTCGCAGTGGCCATGACGAACCTCATGGTATCGGGAGGCTTCGATATGTCCGTCGGCTCGATTCTCGCATTCACGGGAGCGGCTACCGCGATGCTGCTGCGAAGCGGTGTTCCCGTGTTTTTCAGCGTGGCCATAGGGCTGCTCCTGGGATTGGCGATCGGACTGTTCAACGGATTCATCGTATCGAAGGTCGGGATCAATCCGTTCGTTACCACTTTGTCGAGCCTGAGTCTCTTCCGAGGACTCACGCTTATCGTCACCAAAGGGCAGAACATCGCAGGACTGCCTCCTCTGTTCAAGGCCATAGGGCAGGCGAAAGTTCTGGAAATACAGACGCCCATCATCATCGCCGTTATTCTCATCATTCTCGGCGATATATGCCTGCGCCGTTCTCGCTTCTTCAGGCAGAGTTACTATATCGGCGGAAATGAAAAAGCGGCGCGGCTATCCGGCATTGCAGTTGATAAACTGAAGATTTTGGGGTACATGTTAACGGGGTTGTTCGCAGCGATTGCAGGTATTGTGATGACTGCCCGCCTGGGTGCGGCGTCGGTTACTGCGGGTACAGGGATGGAATTGCGGGTCATCACTGCGGTCATCATAGGAGGAGCAAGTCTGCAAGGCGGAGAAGGAACGGTGATCGGTTCCTTTCTCGGTTCCCTTCTCATGGCTCTCATAACCAACGCCCTCACCCTTCTCGGCGTGGATGTGTACTGGCAGACATTTGTGGTGGGGGGTACGCTTCTGGTGGCAGTGCTCATAGACAGAGCGGGGAAAATTCGTAAGGATCGCAGCACATAGGAGGAAGCATGAACAGCTATGAACGGGTGAAAACCTCATTAGAGCATCGAGAACCGGATAGAATTCCCTTCGATCTAGGGGGATCGGTTCTTACTGGGATAAACCGGCATGCTTACGCGAAACTGCGTTCCTATCTCGGCTTGCCGGAGAAAGAGATAGCCATCGTAGATCTCACGCAACAGCTTGCACGTATCGATGCGGATATGGGAGAGCGATTGAACATCGATGTGGCATGCGTGGATCCCGATCCTCCGTCGAAGCCCGGCTTATCGAAACCCGTTGGCAGAAGCGGAGAATATTTCCGTATGACGGACGAATGGGGCATCGAATGGAGCATGCCCGTACAGGGAGGCCATTACTTCGACATGAGCGGCCAGCCTTTGAAAGACGCGCACACCGAGGACGACATACGATCCTTTCCCTGGCCAGATCCGGCGGATCCCAAACGCTTTGCCACACTGAAAGAACGCGCCGACCGGTACGTATACAAGGAAGGGAAAGCCTACATACTGGGACGACACTATGCAGGCATATGGGAAACGGCTCTCTGGATGTGCGGGTTCGAGAAGTTTTTCACCGATATGGTCCTGAACGAACGATTCGCCCATGCCCTTATGGATAAAATCACAGAGCTCAAGATGGTATATTGGGAAAAGGCGCTGGAAGCAGTGGGACGGAATGTTCTCGTCGTATCCGAAGCCGATGACCTCGCCACCCAGCAAAGCCTGCTCTGTTCCGTCGATCTATACAAGCGGTTGGTACACCCGTATCACAAAAAACTCTTCAATTTCATCAGGGAAAAGGCTCAGAACTCCGTGCACATATTCTACCACACCTGCGGGGCAGTGAAACCTCTCATACCCCTCCTCATCGAAGAGGGGGTCGATATTCTGAATCCTGTGCAGGTGAACGCAGAAGGCATGGATACGGCTCTCCTGAAAAAGGAATTCGGGAAAGACATGAGCTTCTGGGGTGGAGGCATAGATACTCAGAGAATATTGCCGTTCGGAAGTCCAGAACAAGTGCGTTCAGAAGTCCGGCGCAGAATCGACGATCTCGCTCCGGACGGCGGATTTGTATTCGCCGCAGTTCACAACGTGCAAAGCGACGTTCCTCCCGAAAACTTCATGGCGATGTGGGAAACTCTCCAGGAATACGGGATATATTAAGAGAACTAATCATATGACGGAAACCAGGAAAACCGAATTCCTGAAGCATATTCTGTCTCATGCAGGTCAGCTCGCCTATGTGGAAGATGCGACGGCCACCTTCGATATGCTCGAAAAGCTTAACATTTTTTTCCGTTATATCACGGCGAAAACCAGTTCCGTGATGCTGAAAGAAGAGACAGCCGCAGCCGAATCTTATATCGCCTTGCAGAAGCTGTGCAATCCCACGAGATTCTCAATCGCGTTCGCTACCGATTTGGAATCCGACGAGATATTCATCCGCCGGTGCGGTCTTATAGATATGCTCGACGATTTCATGCGTTGCGTTCTCGAGTCGGACGGTTTTCTGCAGGATTACCGCATCGCATTCAAGCCTCATGACGACAGCGTCATCGTGCGCATCGAAAGGATTGCCACCGGGGAACTCTTAGCAGAGAAGGCGCTTTCGTGAACAAGCCCCGACCTTCCAGCACAAAGACGGTTACGCGGACAATGCTTCTCGTCGACGACGAGGAACTCGCTCGGTGCGCGCTTCGCAAAATGGTCTCTAAACTCTTTTCCGATATCCGCATCATAGGGGAAGCGGAAAACGGCAGAACCGCCCTCGAGCTTAGCAGATCTCTCAACCCCAATATCATACTGATGGACATAAAAATTCCGGGCATGAACGGTCTGGAGGTATCCAGAAAGCTTCTGCAAGAACGGCCCGATGTCTGCATCATAGTCATCTCCGCGTACGACAATTTCAACTACATTCAGGAAGCGATAAGAATAGGCATCAAAGGCTACCTTTTAAAGCCGGTGAGAGAATCGGATTTGATTTCCGAACTGTCGAAGATCCAACCACTTATGGGAAGTCCTCGCCTGCGGAGAAGCGAGGGAAGCTTCCGCCCCGATGCGAAAGAATGCATCCGTAGAGGAGGAAATAGACAATCATCGCCCTTGTTTCCTGCCGATGCGTTGCCGTCTTCGTCGAGGGGAGACCCCAAAGATTCCTACCCTGCAGAGACGGAACGGGAGTTTCTCTCTCTTCTCACAAAAGGAGAACCGGAGAAGTTGTACGCTTCGATCGATGCAGTGAGCAGCAAATTCGTAACGGCATCGACGGATCTGCACAGAGTTCTGCGGTATATAAACGAGTTTGTCATCATCCTGAAGCGCGAACTCGCCTCCTTGAGAATAAAAAGCTGCGTGCTCTTCGAACAGGAAGTTCCCGCGACCGCCGACACAGCCGAAAGTCTGCATATGTGGCTCAGGGATTTTCTGCACGAGTTCGTCGCTGATTACGAAGAGAAACGGCTAAGCTCACTCTCAGTGTTGGCGCGCGAATATATCGAAACGCACCCCCTCCGCGAAGTATCGCTCGTCCGCATTTCCGAATATCTCAACATCAGCCCGCAGTATTTCAGCCGCCTGTTCAAACTCACTTACGGCAGGAATTTCATCGAGTACATCACTGAACAGCGTATAGAAGCGGCAAAAAAACTTCTCGAACAGGAACACCTGAATGTTGCGGATACAGCAGCTCAGGTGGGTTACAGCGATGCACATTATTTCGCGAAACTATTCAAACGCTATACGGGTCTGACTCCAAAAACTTATGCCCGCATGCACGGCAAGGGTTCATGATCGTCTTATCGGGAGCGTCAAGGTCACGGTGGTCCCCATATTCTTCCTGCTTTCGATGGATATGTGCGCTTTTCCATAGAACAGTTCCAATCTGCGTTTTACGTTCAATATGCCGAAATAGTGTTTTACAGACACTCGACCGGTTCCGGAATTGTTCAGCTCTTCGAGCTTTTTCCTGTCCATGCCTACGCCGTCGTCCTTGATGGTGATTTTCACGGCATCGCCTTCCTGCTTGGCCGCGATATCCACACTGCATTGTTCCTCTTTCGGCTCTATGCCATGGATCACGGCATTCTCCACGAAAGGCTGAAGAACCATACAGGGCAACTGGAAACCGCCGATGCCATCTTCCACATATACTGAATACTCGATTTTATTCGAAAAGCGGGTTTTCTGGATATGCAGATAGTTATGTATCGCCTCTATCTCCTCGTTGAGCGTAACGGTGTCTTTGCTCCGTTTCAGATTGTATCTGAGGATATGGGCCATATTTGCGAGGACTTCTTTCGTCTTATCCGCCGATTCGATTTCCGCCAGGGATGATATTATGTTTATCGTATTGAACAGGAAATGAGGATTTATCTGCGCCTGTAACAGATCGAGCTCCGATTGTTTCAGCAGATTATTCATTTCAAGGTTCCTTACCTCCTGTTCTTTCAACTTCCGTTCGAGGTTCGCTTTCTCTTTCATTTCTCCGATGAGATTTTTGATTTCCTGGCTCATATGATTGAACGATTCCACAAGCACCGCTATCTCGTCGTTTCTTTTAGTTTCGATCGGTTCTATGTCGAGATCTCCCTTTGCGAAGCGTTGGAGATGCAGCACCAAGGCGTGGATAGGTACAGAAATTTCCTTTGAAAACCTGTAGGCGAACACGAAACAAAACACGATGAGTGCAGAAATGAAAAGATACGTTATGTTCTCCCCGATTTGAAGGTTATGTCCGAATCCGGAGGAATAATCGCTGATCTCGTTCAGTTCCCGCGAGAGAAGCCTATTTACCTCCGCTTTTATATAGCCGGCAAGCCGCGAAAGCTCAGCAGAACTGCGGTTAAGATATATCCGTTCCGTACCGCCATCGTACTCCCCGATGAGGGAGAGCCGTTTTTCTCTGAAACTTTCGATCATATTCCTCAAATCTTTCAAGTGATAGAATTTATCTCCTCTCATCTTGGCTTGCAGAGTGCCAATCCTCGCCACTAGGCGCTGGTAGTCCCTTCCGAAGGAATCGAGATACTCTTTATTCCCGCTATTGATGTAGTTATCAGTATCTTGGTAAAAACGGTCTATCTCGAGCCCTATGGAATGGACATCGAGCAAAGTATTCTGCATATCCACCATTGTCCGATAGAATGACTGAAAAAAATACAAGACTCCAATCGAAAGCACGGACATAAGGACGATGATTATCGAAAAATACCGTACCAACCTGGTACGAAGCGTTTTCATAAAAGCCTCGCCGATTCCGTCATCAATGAGGACAGCCCTCGTACCAACGATAGGGGGATTCTCGCAACCCGTCAAGGTGCGTCTGTCTTTTCATCAATATCGCGTTTGACCAAACTGTACCTTATACCCTACAATACTAGTATGTTCTTCAACAAAAAGGTGAAAGACCGGATAAAGGAATGTTCTGAAATACGCGACCGGATTTCTTTTCTCCGCATAGGAGACGATGATTTCAGGAAAACGCTGGAATACTTCCTTCTCGTGTCCGGCCAATACCTCGATACCTGCAGGGAACTGAAGACGTATTCGCCCAAGGCGAATCACGAATTCGAAGAAGTGCTTCAGGTTTGCCAGATTTTCCTCAAGGAGCTCGACGCAACCTCTACAGAAAATAGGTATGGAATCGAAGATAAGGGGAATTACGATTTCAAAACGAGAACGATAGAGACCATCAAGCGGAGCATTGCCACTATCCAGGAAGAAATGGAGCTCTTCCTGCCGGGGATAACCGAAAAGGCGCAGCTTGAAATAATCGAAGAGATGGACAAGGAATGAAAAGAATAGTATTCGCATTATTGTGTGCTCTAGCGGCGAACTCCGCGTGGACACTCAATGCAGATCTACAATCCTGCGAGATTGACATGGTTGTGCGTACCGACGGGAAGGCCAATGTGTTCTACAGCCTCGAATGGTCGGCTTCCGGAGGAGAGATGCATGGCTTCTATTTCGAAGGGTTCAAGGAGGAACCCGTCTTCAATCCAGAGAGAAGCTTCGCTGACCTTTCGTCCGGTCAGCGTGTTCCCTTGGAAATCAAGAAAGTAAATTCGAAGAAGTACGATATCATCCTTGCGAACGGGAGAGGATTCACAGGATCCGCTCTGTACTTCTTCAACTACGGGTGTGACCTCATTAAGGACGGATTCATAGGCACCACGGTATCCGAAGAGCACGGAGA
>CAZWAS010000156.1:0-8381 GCA_964631915.1 uncultured Spirochaetales bacterium
ATTTTTCGTATCACTATGCGCCCTGTACCAGTATCCGGCCGATCTGTCTGGTTCCATGACTCGGAATACAAGGTTATGGTATGCGGAGCATCGATACCCGTGCCGGTCTGCACGGAAATCGAATCGGGCAGGGGAAACTTCGCACGCAGCTCCTCCCATACAGAATTCAGGGTCTCAGGAACAATCAAGGATACGACCTGTTTCCCCTGCTGACCAAAACATCCTGAAGCAAAAAAGAGTAACAACGCTGCGGCGAACAGCGTCCGCACCGAACAGTGCAGTACGGAGACCGCTCCCCTTGAGGATATGTGTGCCATAGTTAAAATTCGCTACTAGTTTACACGCTGTCTGTTTTTTTGTATAGTTATAAGACGATATACATAGAATAAGCATGTAAAAGAGGAGAAGGATTGATGATTCTTCCTTTGGAATTTCTCATCGGTTATCAGGGGAATATGTACGAGCTCACCTGCGCTGCGATTCGCAGAGCCATGCAGATAACAGTCACCGGCGACGAAGAACTGGAAACCAATCAGGGCAAGGTCGTATCCACTGCCATCAAACAAATTCTTACGAAAAAGGTCGAATTCCGTCTCGAAACCTAAGCTCCCTGTCATAATCTTGTTTGGTCCCACAGCAGTAGGCAAAACCGATTTGCTCTGGAAGCTCGCACGCATAGGGTGTGAGGTCATCAATGCGGATTCCATGCAGGTATACAGAGGCATGGATATAGGGACCGCAAAACCGCTGCCCGAACTGAGGAGTGTGCTTCCCCATCATCTGTTGGATATCCGGAATCCTGACGAGCAGTTCACTGCAGGGGAGTTCGTGCACGAAGCCGAACGCCTCATAGCAGCCGTGCTCGGCCGAGGTAAGGTGCCGATTGTATCAGGCGGCACTGCGTTTTACATCAAAAATTTAGTCTGCGGCTTGCCGGATACGCCGGTCGGAGATGCGCAGATACGGAACTTGCTGAAAGAACGGCTGAACACAGTAGGAATCGCTGCTTTGTACGAGGAGCTGAAACTCAAGGATCCCGAAAGTGCGGCGAAGATCATGCCGAAAGACAGCGCACGGATCATCCGTGCCTTGGAAGTCATTGCGAAAACTGATAGACCGCTTTCGTCGTTCAGGGTGCCGGATACGGTGCGGCAAGAGTATTCTTTCCTTCTCATAGGGCTCGTGCGCGAACGGGAGGAGCTGTATCGGAGGATCGACGAGAGGGTGGAACGCATGTTCGGACAGGGACTCGTGGAGGAGGTGAAATCCCTCCTTGAAGCCGGATACAGACAGTACCATCCCGGTATGCAGGGGATCGGCTACCACGAATTTTTTTCCATGCAGAAGGCAGGTTGTCTTACGATGTCGATGATCAAAGAAACCATACAAAAAAATTCCCGCAGATATGCGAAACGGCAGATCACCTTTTTCAAAACTCTACCCGATGTGCTCTGGCGTAACCCTGAGGATGTTCCCCGCATAGAACGCGATATACGAGCTTTTTTGTCTGCCTCCCCTTGACTCCCACCATTTCTATCTGCATAATCATCAATACCCTGTGACTGCGTGCCGGTGCGGGTCTGCATGAGAATCTTCGTTATGTGCGGAGGGACATCATGCTGAACGGAAATCATGTTTCATATGAATTCCCATAACGAATAAGGAGCGGACGAGCGTGCCTTGCGGAAGAAAAAGAAAACGGAAAAAGATAGCGACCCATAAAAGAAAAAAGAAACTCAGAAAGAACAGACACAAGAAGAAGTGATCGGAGGCAGGGGGGCTTTATGCAAAGCCCTCTTCGGCCGAAAATATAACTGTGAAGAAAGTCTGTTTATTTTCTCTCATCTTCATTCTCATTCATTCGTATCTTCTCAGTGCAGAGAGTCTGTGGAATGCGGACAGTAGGGGATATCTATCCGGCAGACGGAGTCTCGAAAAAGGCGATCTAGTGACGGTGCTCATCGATGTATCTTCCAAGCTGAATCTCAAAGCCTCCAAAGTCGACGCGAAAACGGCTACCCTCGAATTCTCGGGTGGAGAAGGGGGAAACCCGTTTTCTTTTCTTCCGACTATGAAATCAGACAGCAATTCCAATCTGAAAGGCGAGGAGCGGCTCGAGCTTTCTACGAACATCGTTGCGAAAGTGGAGGATGTCGACGAAACCGGCAAGGCATTGTTGAAAGGTACGAAACGGCTCTCCGTGCAAGGGGTCACGGAATCATGCACTGTCTCGGGATGGGTCGATCCGAGAGAAATTGCAGGCGCAAAGACGATCGCGTTTGACAGATTGGGAGATGCCCAGCTCGTGTATTCCAGTATGCTATCCTCGGATTCGCAGATTCTCAGAGAGGATGATTTTGCGGCTATTCTGCAGTCTGCGCAGCAAGCGCCAATGCAACCCAGTGCGCAAGGGCAGGCACAGGCTGGAACCGCACAAACCACTGCGCAGGGACAGGCGCCATCTGCGCCCGCAGCACAACCGCCAGGGGGCGAAACTCAAGCCGGTGCAGCACCGCAAATGGCTCAGACTCAGCAGCCTGCCGCTGAAAAACTCACGCTTACGGACGCGAAAAAGAAGGAACTGCTCCTTTTGTATATGAACCGTTTCCTCGACCTGATTTTCGGCAAATAGCTCCATCGGATATCGCCGCAGAAGTGAAGATTCCTGCACCAGCACTTCTCCCTATGGCACATATGCATATGCGACGTACATGGATGTACCGTAGGCCGGAGGTGACCGAAGGTCATAACCGTAGGTACAGGGATGTCCGCAGTCCAGCCGATGTCGTTCGGTTCATGAGTTCCTGCATTATCCTACTTGAAAAAATCTCAAAAGTTTAAGATAGTATAGACAAACAACCAACAGGGGGATTTGTTATGGCTTATAAAATCACCGATGAGTGCACAAACTGTGGCGCCTGTGAATCTGAATGCCCGGTAGAGGCAATCAGTGAAAAAGGCGACAGGAGATATATCGATCCGGATTTATGCACCAGTTGCGGAAGCTGCGCAGATGTATGCCCGGTAGATGCCATTGAGGCTGACTGAGCTTTTCTGAAGCGGAAAAAAACCGGATAACCGAAAGGTGTCCGGTTTTTTTTTATGAGAACCTCAATTGATCTTCGGTTGGTTCCCATATCGGGCACCTAATCGCTTATTGCGCGACGCACATGGAAGTACAAGTGCCGGGCGAAACACGGATGTCGGAAGTCCGGCCAAGGAATTATTTTTTCGCGGCTAAAAAATAAGATTTTGTAGAGGTGCCCTTATGTGTAATCGGCTTTCAGTTCCTCTACGGACTTTGCTACCCATCGGTTTTTTTCGAGTTTCATACCGTATTCATTTTTCAACCTGCTTTGAAGACCTCTGAAAAGGTTGATGGACAGATCGCGATACCGAGCCTCGCATCCTCCCGAACAGGTTTCGCCGCGTACACACAGGCCGCTCGTCATGAGCGTTTCAATGAGCAGTTTGGCGGCGAGAAACCGTTCGTACTTATCTATGGCGAATATGAGAAAGTCGTCTAGCATGCCGATGATCTCCCAGGTCATCTGCTCGGCCTGCGAATAGAACCCTGCATCCTTTTCCTGATCCGTGAACCGGACAGGTAGCCCTTCGATGATGCGGTCCAGTTCTTTCAGGAGAAACGGGAGGTTGAACAATCCGGTCGCAGCGTTAAACAGTATGTATTTCCCGGTTTTTTCGATGGAGAGTACCTCTTCGCGGGAAATGGCGGAGCCGATATCCACGCAGTTCAAAGCTCCGCGGGAATCCCGCACGAGAATGCCGCCTTTCACATCCACCGGTGTTTTGAACGCAAAATCGAATCCCGCCTGTTTGCCTGTCACCGCGAGGAGCGCAAGGGATACGGGATCAATCGTATACCCGATATTGTCCACATTGCCGAGATACGCGAATCGAATCCCCTCTTCGAACAGCGAGCGATACACGGATTTCAGCGCTCTGAAATTCTGGCCGTGTCCGCCAGGAAGCGGAAGAATCTTACCGGGGATGCCGTATGCGTTGGTAAAGATGCGCTTCGGCTTCCCTTCCCGGGAATGCGTGTATGCTGCTATAAGGGGCTGGACTCCGGTCATCGGCGTTCCGATATGGAGCCCGGTATACGAAGCGAGATCCTCGAGCAAGGGCTGATGCGGGAATTCGGCGAAGGCTTTTTGCATTTCTTCGTCGTTGTATACGCTCGTCATTTGAAAAAACGGAAAGAGGTTCGGATTGCGGAGGCCGGTGGCAGCCTCATAGTGCAGAGCCTTGACCATGAGAGAACGCAGTTTGAGTTCGAGAAAGCTGGGACCTATGCTTCCGTCCGGCTGGAGGAACGCTGGAGAGAGTCCTTTCGATTTTCCCTGCGATACGGATGCCATGCGGGAGAATTCCTTCTCGGCATTGGCGAATAAGCCGTTGTCGAAGGAACTGTTCTTCTTGTAGTCTATGTAACTCGTGGCAGAGCCACCGTTGAGCACTCCATACGCTACGTAAGGGAAAAGCCTGATGCCGAGTTCTTGCAGGGCGCTTCTGGTGAAGAGGAAATGCCCTTGTTCCTGGGGAGGAAGCCAAGAGGGAGAAAGCGATACGGACAACTCTTCGAGGTTGGCCAGCACATCCGCTACTTTCAGTCTTATGCGGATATCTCCCCTCATATCGATGATCGACGTGCCGTCTATGGAAGGTATGTCCTTCACCTCGAAGGGGCGTATGTGATCGTACAGCCCTTGGTTGTAGTTGTTCAACAGTGCATATGCGAGTTCCGCATCCACCCGCTCTTGCCTCAAGGCCTGAATGATTGTATCTTCTTGTAGATTCATATGGCTGGTGCCTCCTCTATAGTCGGGAACGGCCGGCATCGCAAACCGGAGAACAACATGAAATTCGAGCCTGATACTATGCTTTTTCTCGATTTCGACGGTGTCATATGCGATTCCGTTGAAGAATGTCTGATCTCATCATGGGTAGCATATCACCGCTTTGTGAAACATGAGAACCCCTCATCAATACGCCTTGCTGCGAAGCAACAGTTTTATCGTTTACGGCCGTATGTGCTGGATGCCGAGGATTATACGCTTATTCAGCGATACATCGAAGAAGGTACGGTGTTCGTCGACGAGGAAGAGTATTATCGAGCTCGTGCACGGTTCGATAAGGAAACCCTGAAAGCATACCACGATGCATTTTTCCTCGGCCGGAATGAGGTGCTGAGTATCGATGCCAATCTCTGGTATGATATGCACAAGCCTTTTCTCGGTATGCTCGAGGCGCTGAAGCATGCGTGTGCATTTCCGAACGCACGGATCCTCTCCGCAAAACGGCCGGACTACATCAAGAAGCTTTTCATGCACTGGGGAGTTCGGTGGGAGGAGGAACGCATCCATTATCCACGGGGAGAAACGAAACTCCAGTGTATATATAGGCTGCTCGAGGCAGGCGAAGGGAGGAAGGCAGTATTCATCGACGATCAGATCGAGCATCTGATACGGAATGAAGACCCACGAGTCAGCTGCTGTCTGGCCGGCTGGGGCTATATAATGCCCCTCGCGAAACTACCCGACCATATACGATATCTCGGTTTACAGGAAGCCGTAGATCTCATCCTCACGCTCAGGTGAGATCCGCCCTATCCTCTTCGAGGAGGAATTTGAGCTCTTCTTCGGACACTATGTCCTGATCGTCCGAAATGGTTCCGGCTTTCTGGAGTTGGGCCTGGATTTCCGAAATTTCCTTCAGGTGCTCGGCCCTGGATGCATGGAGGTCCTGAAACACAGGCTCGAGGTGTGCGGAGAATTCGAATTTGCCTTCCACGATATCCTGGAGGAACGATGCGAAGGCCTTCTTCGAACGGAGCAGTTGTCGCATATATTCCGGCCGTTTTATCAGGAGGGGATTCTCTTTCAGAGATACGTGTATCTTCTCCAGGGTACGATCTATGAAAAAAATGTCTTCCACCATCTTATCGAGAAAATATTCTTTATCTATATCGAGTGACATGCCGTCTTTGAGCGTCTTTATGAGCACGTTCAGGAAGAAAAGATTGTCCTCGTAGTTCATTTTTTGTATCATGGTTCTCTTATCGGCTCCCCAAAGCCTTTACTTGACATGACCCCTCCCTTGTGGTATGGTGTCATCCACCTCTTTATTCATACCCGAGAGGTATGAATCATATACGTCCATAAGGAGGCATCTATGCGGACATACGAATTATTGACAATTCTGCATTCCGAAGCAGATCTTTTTGCCAAAGGCAAGGAAACCGTCAAAGCGGAACTCGCCCATGCCGGAGCGAATATCGTCAAAGAGGACGATATGGGCGACCGCCTGCTCGCCTATGAAGTGAAAAAGCAAGACAGAGGACATTTCTATCTTTTCACGCTCGAAATGGAGCCCGAAAAGGTAGCGATCGTGAGCAAACCTCTGAGGCTGAAACCCGAAGTTGTGAAATTCCTTTTTGTAAGAAAAGAGAAATAACCCGAAATCCGGCTCTGGAGGTCAAACGTGGCTGATATTAATCATGTAGTATTGGTTGGCAGGTTGACCCGCGATGCTGAGCTTAAATATACCAATACTGGAAGTCCGGTAAGTCATTTGTCCATAGCTGTGAATCGTAGAAAAAAGACAGGCGATCAATGGACAGATGAAGTCAGTTTCTTCGATGTGGTGCTGTGGGGGAAAACAGCCGAATCTTTGAAGCAGTATCTCACAAAGGGGAAGCAGGTCGGCATAGAAGGCGAATTGCGGCAAAATCGGTGGCAGCAGGACGGCCAGAACAGGAGCAAGGTGGAGGTATTTGCGACGAATGTCATGCTCTTAGGGGGTAGCAGCGGGAGATCTGGACCGAAGAGCGATGAAGAAACATACGACGGCGGAGTGCCCGAGACACAGGCGAACGAATTTGAGGATGATATACCGTTCTGATATGGAGGAAGTACAGAATTATGGAAGATATGGAAGTGAACGAACAGTTCGGAGAACAGGAAGAAATGCTCCAGGATTCCAATGGAAGGTCTGGCAGATCCTTCGGAGGAAGAGGACCGAGAGGTTCCTACGGGCAGGATAAGAAAGACGGGGATAAATTCCCCATGAAAGGAAAGGGGAGAGCCTTTTTCAAGAAGAAGGTCTGCAAATTTTGCACGCAGAACGCACCCATCGATTACAAAGATACGGACGGCCTGCGCAGATTCACCACCGAACGCGGGAAAATTCTGCCAAGAAGAATCACCGGAACCTGTGCGAAACATCAAAGAGCTCTCGCCCTTGCGATTAAACAGGCGAGAACAATAGCATTGCTTCCCTATGTGAGCAAATAACACTGTCCGGATCGATGATTTCTCCGGAAACGAGAGGGAAATGGCTTGAGATTCTTGGCATGGCCATTCTCTCTACTGTACTGTTTCATATAAGCGTTTTGTTCGTTTTTTTCCTTATTCCGCTGGAGGTCATACGGATAAGGAAAGGAACCAAAGCGTTTTTTACGAGCGCATGCCTGTTCTTGGCGGGTACAGGCATAATCCGGATCATACAGATCATCCGGATGCACGCCAGCGAGTTCAGCGCGCTTTATCTGGCGGATTTCGCAGCGATTATCGTGTTTGTAGCGGGACTGTGGTTGGTGAGCGATGCTTCACCCATAAAGCTGCGGAGGCTGTACCGGTTTTTTATAGTGACCGGGGTATTCGGAATCGTAAGCATTCCGCTCATCCTGATCGCTGCAGGGAATGAAGAGTTCATGAAAGCCCTGAAGGCGCAGGCAGAACAGGCACTTTCGCTGTTTTCCATGATGCCGGGGGGTGCGGACAGCGTCGAGCGTTCGATGTTTGATGCCGTTATGGATACGGACAGACTCATCGGGCTGGCGAAGGATGTGTTTTTCAGCATGTACCTCTGTGGGTTGTTCCTGTTCTTGGCAGGCACTCATCTACTAGCAGGGGGGATCGCACATCGCACGCTGGGAACACAGGAACGATTTGTGGCCGCACGGTTTAAGGTACCGGAGCCGCTTGTATGGCCGTTGATCGCTGCCCTGGCGGGAGTGCTGGCAGCATGGTTTTTCAAGATCGGGCCGTTTTCATATGTGTTCACAAATACGGCCGGAATACTGGTTATCGTGTACGGAATCCAGGGGTTGGGCATAATCCAATTCCTGCTCGAACGATACAATGTTCCCAGGATGTTCAGGATACTGATCGTATTCGGAATCCTGATAGTGGGATTCATTCCGAAAGCGAATTGGGTAGTATTCATTGGGATTCCAGGGTTCGGCGTTTCCGAGACCTGGATCAAATATAGACGAAGCATTGAAAGGAGTTGATACGACCATGAAAGTAATACTCAACCAAGATGTCATCAACCTGGGAGAAGAAGGGGATGTAAAA
>CAZWAS010000157.1:0-8323 GCA_964631915.1 uncultured Spirochaetales bacterium
ATCGATTTCGCAAAAGAAGTTGCACGCGGAAATCTGACTGCCTCCATGGCTGTGAAACAGAAGGACGAGATCGGAATGCTCCTGCTTGCGCTTCAGGATATGCAAGGAAGTCTGAAGAAAATAGTAAACGACGTGTGGGGCGCCTCGAGGCAGATCGTCGAAGGGAGCGAAGCTCTGAGTTCCGCAGCACAGGAGCTCAGCCAAGGGGCGACCGAGCAGGCGGCATCTGCAGAGGAAGTTTCTTCTTCCATGGAAGAGATGGAATCGAGCATACGGCAAAATGCGGATAACGCGACTAAAACCGAAGCTATAGCGGCCCAGGTGGCCCAAGATGCGATCGAAAGCAAAAAAGTGGTGGATCGGGCGATAGACGCGATGAAAACAATTGCGGAAAGGATTTCCGTTATCGAGGAAATATCCCGACAGACGAACCTCCTTGCGCTGAATGCCGCAATCGAAGCGGCCCGGGCCGGAGACGTCGGGAAAGGTTTTGCGGTAGTGGCTTCGGAAGTGAGGAAGCTCGCGGAAAAAAGCAAGAGCGCATCCGAGGAAATCGGAGAGCTTTCGCGTTCCACGCTCGAGATATCGGGAAAGGCCGGAGAAATGCTCGACAAACTTGTTCCAGCAATCAGACAGACATCGTCGCTTATCGATGAAATAAGCGCTTCCTCGAGAGAACAGAGTAACGGTGCGGCCCAGATCAACCAGGCTGTACTGCAGCTCGATCAAGTCGTACAGAAAAACGCATCGGCTTCTGAAGAGCTGGCTTCGACCTCGGAGGAACTCGCGTCGCAGGCGGAGATGCTCCGTACGAGCATGCAGTTTTTCACATTAGACGAAACCTTTCAAAGGGTTGCATCTGAACCGAGGAAGACGGAAAATCGGATTTTTGATACGAAAAAGGTGATAGCAATTGCTCCCATTTCCGGAGAGCCGGTTGAAATCAGCGATGAACAATTCGAAAAGATGTAGCATCGACGGCCTGACAATCCCTGCAGGTGTCTGCAGGGATTGGAAGCGAAAACTCGACGGCACCGCGGAACATCTCGGAATAGATATTCTCGCTTTGGTCGTATTGCAGGACGATCGTATGGATGTGCTGCTGTCCAACGAAACAGATCCCAGGTCGGATGCAATCGGGATCTTCGAAGAACCATCTGTCGAACGCCTCTGCCTTTCCGTCATACGCCGAAAGAGAACCATTGTCGCTCACGCGAAGGCAGTATGGCGGTTTCGACAAGCGGGTACCGGCATGGATGTTGGTGTTGCCTTCGTAGGATTTCCCCTACGCACCGCTGGCACGAAACGAGTTGTTTGCCTTTATGGATGCTCCCGTACCCCGAAGCGCTACAGTTCTTCAGATATATTTTTTTTGAAGACAATAAAGCACTATTTTGAAAAGGATATCGCACTCCTACGCGAACGGGAAACGAAAGGCGAAGAAAGGAAAAACAGTAAGCATTTAAAAGATACAGTTAAAGGAATCCTGAACCGCATACCATACATGATATACATGAAAGATTCGTTCGGGAATATCGTATATGCTAATAAAGCGCTTGCAAAAGCGTATAACCTGAAACTGAACGACGTAGTACAAAAAAACCAGGTTGCATTCCATCCGAAATACCGCGAGGTGCTCGGTTTCCTGATGGATGATATGAATGTGCTTGAGAGCGGGCTCAATATGTCTTGGGATCGTTTGCGGTTTACGGTTTCCAAAGGAAATGCGCGCGTTATGCAGACCGATAAAATCCCCGTCAAACTTGCAGGCGAACACATGGTCTTGGTGATATCCAAAGACATCACGGATGCCGTACGTAAGACGAGAAAGTTGCGGAAAAAGGCGAGATTGTATGAGGGAGTCGTAGAGGATCAGAGCGAGCTTATTCTGCGGTTTAGACCGGACGGTATCATCACCTTCGTGAATAAGGCATTTCTCGTTTTTTTCGATATGCAGGACGAACAATTGTGCGGAACCGCCGTGGAAACTCTCTTTGACCGAAAGAATACGGCGATTATCGGCGAAAGTCTGAAAGAGCTCTCCGCCGAACGGCCCTTCTGTGTCAAAGAATGGCGCACATGCGGAAAAAACGAGGAAACGCTGTGGATTGAATGGGTTGTGAGAGCCATTTTCGCGATGAATGGTTCCGTTTCAGAATATCAAGTCGTAGGAAGAGACATAACGCGTAGGAAATTGGCGGAGGAAGAACTGAAGAAGTCTCTCACGGAAAAGGAACTGCTGCTGAGAGAAGTGCATCACAGGGTGAAAAACAACCTTTCGGTAATAACAAGCCTCATCCATCTTCAGGTCGGTTCCATGGAGACCGAACACGATTGTCGGATATTCGGCGATTTTGAGAACAGAGTTGTTTCCATCGCTATGATACATGATAAGCTCTACAAGAAAGACGATTTGGCAAGGATACATATGAGCGAATACCTCCGCGATCTCTGCAGCCATATCATGAGTTCGTATGCTACCCGATCCTCTCGCATAACGGTATCCTTGGATATCCACAATGAGTATCTCTCGATTGATATCGCGATTCCGGTAGGACTAATAGTGAACGAGCTGGTAACCAATTCCTTAAAATATGCCTTTCCCGATGCGAGGGCAGGGGTTATTTCGATTTCCCTTCATGCCGTCGAAACCGATGCGTATCTGTTCCGATATTCTGACGACGGCATAGGACTGGATGCGCACATTGCAGAGATCGAAGGAAAATCAACAGGGCTCGGTCTTCAGCTGGTCCGATGTCTCGTGGAACAGCTGCGGGGAACTATGGAAACAAATACGAAAGACGGAACACAGTTCACAGTACGGTTTCCTGTTTCCGATACCATATGATCTGCGGCCTGATAGTGATGCGTTCTTTTGTCTTTTCATTGACTTTCCCCCTTCTCCCGTATATCATTACTGGCTTATGACGAACCTGAGACGGTTGCTCGCATATTATAAACCGTATATTTTCCTCATCGTTTCCGATCTCGCGGCGGTTGTGATAGCGGCTGTGCTTTCGATGGCCGTTCCTTTTCTGCTGAAAGTCATCGTGGATTCGATCATACCGGCGAGGGACTCGAAGGGCATGACGACCGTTGCGTGCATCATCGCAGGCATGATCGTCTTCAAATTCTTCTCCAATTTTTATTCGATATACGCGGGCCATGTGCTCGCTGCGAAAATGGAACGGGATATGAGGCGAAATCTGTTCTATCACCTCCAGAAGCTTTCCTTCAGATTCTATGACGATAACAAGACCGGAGAGCTTATGTCCCGCATGACCAACGACATAAGCAAAGTATCGGACGCGGTAAACCATGCGCCCGAAGATATATTTTTGTCCGTGCTCAGCATTATCGGTTCTTTCGTCATGCTGTATGTGCTCCATCCCCTGCTTGCTCTTATATGCTTCATTCCCATACCCTTTATGTTTTTTTATTCCAATTTTTTCGGGAAACGACTGCTGAAAAGCTTTACGGATATCAACAATTCCATGGCGGATATAAATGCAAAAGTGGAAAACTCGATTTCGGGTATCCGCGTGGTGCAGTCTTTCGCTCGGGAAGAATTCGAAAAGTCGAATTTCGACAAACTTAATTCCGCATACTACGAAGCATGGAGAGGTTCCATCAAGAATCTTTCCGGATTCTTCGGCGGCATTTTCCTGCTCAGAGACCTTTCACAACTCATCATCATTGTTGCGGGAGGCGCTTTTATCTTTGCAGGGAGCATGAGCCTCGGAACTTTTGTTGCATTTCTGTTCTATGTGGGTATATATCTTGAACCGATAGAGAAACTCACGCGCACAAACGAGATGCTACAAAGGATGAAAGCCGGCCTAAAGCGGTTCTACGAGATCATGGACACGGAACCGGATGTACAGGAGAAGAATACTGCAATTATTCTTTCGAGAGTGGAGGGTAGAATTACGTTCGATCATGTGACGTTCGGATACGATCACAACAAGCATGTTTTCAAGAATTTGAACCTTATAGTTGAACCGGGTACAACGATAGCTCTGGTAGGTCCTTCCGGTGTGGGCAAGACGACTTTTTGCAGCCTCATACCGAGATTCTACGATGTGAACAAGGGGAGAGTAACGATAGACGGTATCGATGTTCAAGATATAAGCCTGAGAAGCCTCCGGGAACAGATCGGCATAGTACAGCAGGACGTGTTTTTGTTCACTGGAACGGTTAAGGAAAATATCGCGTATGGAAAGGACGGAGTAGTCGAAGAACAGATTATTGCCGCCGCAAAAAAAGCGAATGCGCACGAGTTCATTATGGAACTGCCGGAGGGGTACTCGACATACATAGGGGAGAAAGGAGTCAAACTTTCAGGGGGCCAAAAACAGAGGATAGCCATAGCGCGGGTATTCCTGAAAGATCCCAGAATTCTCATATTCGACGAAGCAACTTCCTCACTCGATACGAAGAGCGAACAGATGATCCAAGAAATCCTCTATACTCTCGTAAAAGGCAGGACGACGTTCATCATCGCGCACCGACTTTCCACCATAAAGCATGCTGATGAGATCATAGTGCTTTCCGATAACGGTATAGAGCAACGGGGAACCCACGACGAATTGGTAGCCATCCCCGGCCTATACGCTTCCCTGTACACTGCCCAGTATAACGGCATCATTCCGGATACTGTATGAAAACGGAACTAGAGCTCTGTCTCCCTCCCGACAGAGCGGCGGATAAGTCCCTGTGGGAGCGGGAATTGAAAAGAAAACTCTCATGGAAAGGCGGAGGCTCGTTCCTCGCAGTACCGCGGAGGCGCTCCATAGATGCACGGCGGGGGAGCGCCACTGTGAGGATTCTCTTCGATGTATACATGAACGAAAGGCCGGAGCCTTTACCTATTCCTGAGTACAGGCACGTGGAAAAGGCTCGGCCTGTGCTCATAGCTGGATTCGGTCCTGCAGGCATGTTCGCAGCGCTGAAGCTTTTGGAACTCGGGCTGAAACCGGTTGTTTTCGAACGGGGCAAAGCGGTCGACTTGCGCAAAGGGGATATAGAGGTCATTCACGCTTCTGGGTTCGTGAACGGCGAATCGAACTACTGTTTCGGCGAAGGAGGAGCGGGCACGTACAGCGACGGAAAACTTTACACCCGTTCCACCAAACGGGGAGATATAGGGAAAATACTCTCCATATTAGTCGGCCACGGGGCATCCGAGGATATTCTCGTGGACGCGCATCCGCATATAGGTTCCGATGTGTTGCCGCAAATCGTCAAGTCCATCCGTACCACAATTCTTGAACACGGCGGGGAGATCCATTTCGAATCGAAGATCACGGATATCGTGATGCGGGACGGAGAATTTGCGGAGGTGATCGTGAACGAGAGTCGGGAATACGGAGGAAAAGCGCTGATTCTCGCTACAGGCCACTCTGCGCGCGACATATATTCGATGCTGCACAGGAACTCTCTCGCTCTCGAACGGAAACCGTTTGCTGTGGGAGTGAGAATCGAGCATCCACAAGCGCTCATAGACGAGATACAGTATAAGACGCCTGCGAGGGGCCCCTATCTCCCTGCCGCCCGCTATTCCCTCACCTGCAATGCCGAGGGAAGGGGGGTATTCTCGTTCTGCATGTGTCCAGGCGGATATGTGATTCCCGCTTCCACACACAATGAAGAACTCGTTCTGAATGGCATGTCTCCCGCCGGGCGGGACAATACCTTCGCAAATGCTGGCATCGTCGTCACCGTCGGAGAAGCGGAACTCGGCGGGGAGGGAGGGACGGACGTATGTGCAGGTCTCCGATTCCAGGAAGGTATCGAGAATCGCTGTTGTTCCGCAGCAGGAGGAGGTCAAATCGCTCCTGCCCAGCTGATGACCGATTTTCTGAGCGGAAAGGTTTCCACGTGCCTCCGGCCGAGCTCTTATACGCCCGGCATAGCGGCCTTACCGGTGCACGAACTGCTTCCCGAAAGCATAGTTGAGCCGCTTCGCAGAGGATTCATTTTGTTCGGAAAGCGTATGAGAGGATTTTTGACCGAGGAAGCCCTTATACTTGCTCCGGAAACGCGGACAAGCTCTCCTTTGCGCATACCGCGGAACAGGCAGACCTATATGCATGAAGGCATGGCTGGACTTTTTCCCTGCGGCGAAGGAGCGGGATATTCAGGCGGCATCATGTCTTCCGCCATAGACGGAGAGAATTGCGCAACTGCAGCTGCTGCATGGCTGGGAGTCTGAGGCGGCACTTGGTTCCCGAATGTCTGAAAAAGCATCGGCAGTTTCCATCGAACGAAAATCCCATCAGAATACAAGCTGTGGTTTTACACGAGCACGAGGGCTGGAAAATTGTTCAAAGGCACCCGAATATTTCCTTAACTGTATCCTGATTCTGTTCTCCAACGATGAGAACCAGTTCTGATCTGTTCAGCGTTCCTCCGTATTCAAAGATTTCGAGGCCGCTTTGCGAATACTGGAGAAGTTTGTTTCCGGTCGCTGTTTTCAACACCCCTTTTGCGCGCACGATCTTCTCTCCTGCAAGGACGAAGCACTTTTCGATCGCATCGAGGGGAAGGACGGGATTCCGCAGGTAGCTGATGGTGACGAATCCCCTGGTGCTGTCCTTTTTCCGGGATGGAGCTGACCCTGCGAACCGTTTGAGAAAAGCGTTCCTATCGGTCCCGAACAGCTCTTCGAAGGATACGGCCCCGAACGATGTCAGTATGAAGCGAACCGTATTGGATGCTATGTTCCGTATCGTATCTTCGACCTGCGCAAGCTCTTCCTCGGAAACGAGGTCCGTCTTGTTCAATATGACGGTATCAGCCCCTTCGAGCTGTTCGGAAAGGATGGGGATATCCCCCATGCTATTGAGGAAATGAGCGGAATCAACCATGACTGCTATTCCTTCCAGCACTGCACAATCCCGCAGGGCAGGACTCTGTACCTGGCGCGCTACATCCTGGGGAAGGGCGAGTCCCGTGGTTTCAATGAGAACCGCATTAGGTGCGAGGTTCATGACGACGCTGCGAATGGTGGGAATGATAATGCCTGCCATGGTACAACACACGCAACCGCCCTGCATATCGATAATATAAGGTTTATCGTATTCGATTATCTTTCCGTCAATGGAGATAGCACCGAATTCGTTCACGATCACTGCGAGCTTTTTTTGCGCCGGAACCGTGGAGAGCATATGGTTGATGAGCGTGGTTTTCCCTGCACCCAGGAAACCGGAAACGATGTAGACCGGTACGGCCATGGTTTACTCTATGAAAGTTTTCTCAGCGCTTCGATTACGATAGAGAAGAGGGAAGAACAATCGTCTCCTGTCGTGTGGTATCCGCCGCCCGATGTATTTTGACGAACGACTACATACCCGTATTCCTTGTCCCCTCCCGGCTCCTTTATCATGGTTCCATAGGAAAGGTCTGCGAACTTTTTGTAAGTTTCCCCCTTGCCTTTGCAGAGGAATACAGAATACATGTAAGGGACATTCCCTTTCGGGCCTTTGTTGATCGCAATCTGAAACTGCACGCCGACGAAATCGGACGGTTTCCTTCTCGGTTCCACCATGAGCCGGATATCCTCCGGAATCTTTTTCCCTTCTTTATCCTTATCCAGCCTGAGGTACGGAGTCACGATGAGGTCCTTGCCGAATTTTTCGGCATCCTGGACTATCACTCTGAACCGTTCCATTTTCATCTGTAGCTCCTGAGGGGTCCATATGCTGACGTTTCCGGTAAAAAGGAGCGGGAAGGTAGCGATCACGATGTCGAAGAACAGCAGAAGGAGCTTGAAGTTGTCGTTTATGAGAGCGATGAAGCCCGCTATGCCGAGCAGTACGTATATGAGACAACCGAAACCGGTCTGATAGATGAATGGAGTTTTCATTTTTTTGCCGAGTTTTAGGTTTTCTTCTATGCGGTTGAACTCCACGAAGGATACCGGTTGCCAATCCTCGAATCCCAGATCCAACGGCTTGTTTCTGTAATTCTTCGCTATGACGAGGATTGTTCCGGCCAAAGAAATCAAAACGCCGATGAACACTCTGTTGAGCATGAATTGGGTGAAGGCTCCGAACACCTCGACGGAGAAAAAGAGGGCGAATCGCAGCGGAAGCGGAATTTTCGGTATGAGATATTTTACGTTCATAAAGCGATCAACTCCCTGGGATTACGGATTTCGTCGGTACCGGCATAGTTCCAGTACAGCGGGCAGGCTGCCTGACACGCTATGAATTTATCGCAACCTGCACATTCCGCAGGTGCGTACTGTTTTGTCTTAAAGTGTCGAGCACGCTCCGAGAACCAAATGTCATGAAAAGGCGTTTCGAGTAGATTTCCGAGC
>CAZWAS010000158.1:0-8177 GCA_964631915.1 uncultured Spirochaetales bacterium
CCTGATTTCGTTGATTTCAGGTAGCGCGGGGGGGACCTTCTCTCTTCGCTGTACAATGAAAAATTACTTCTCTATTCCGGTAAGGTATGCTACTATGCAGAGAAACAAAGGAGGATAAGGATGAGAAAAAACATTCTTCACCTGTGTGCAATTGGTTGTTTGTTGATTCCGATGCTCGTCTCGTGTGCAAAAAAGGAAGAGAAGCCGATAAAAATCGGTGCAATTTTCGCGGTAACCGGAGGCGCTGCGTATCTTGGTGCTCCCGAAGCGAAGACTGCGGAAATGGTGGTTGCGGACATCAATACAAAAGGCGGAATTTTGGGGAGGAAAATTGAGCTTGTGCTTAAAGATTCGGCAGGCAGCCCTGAGAAAACCGTTTCGTTTGCAAAGCAGCTCATAGAAGAAGAGCAGGTCAGTGCAATCGTCGGTCCGACCACGAGCGGAGAAACCATGCAGATCAAAGAGCTCTGCGAAAAAGCGCAGATGCCGTTGCTTTCCTGTGCTGCAGCCGAAGGGATCGTGGAACCCGTTGCGAGTTTTGTTTTCAAAACCCCGCAGAAAGATAACTATGTCACCGAATTGATTTTCAAGACTATGAAAGATATGGGGATTTCGAAAGTCGGTGCCTTGGCAGAGAACACCGGATTCGGAAATTCCGGTAAGGCTCAGCTCGAAAAATATGCTCCGAATTACGGCATTGAGATAGCGATATCGGAAACATACGATAAAGACGCTACGGATTTGACTGCTGTTCTGACGAAAGTACAAGCCAAAGGAGTTCAAGCCTTAGTGAACTGGTCTATCGTTCCTGCGCAATCCATCGTCGCCAAAAACATGAAACAACTCGGCATGAATATACCACTTTTTCAAAGCCATGGATTCGGCAACATCAAGTATGTTCAGGCAGCAGGGGAAGCAGCCGAAGGGATCATCTTCCCTTGCGGCAGGTTGTTGATAGCAGAAAATCTGCCGGACAGCCATCCGCAGAAAGCAGTGCTTCTGAAATATAAAAAGGATTATGAAGCCAAATATCAGGAAGATGTGAGCACATTCGGCGGTCATGCCTTCGATGCTCTGCTTATCGTATTCGAAGCGATCAAAAAAGCCGGTACGACAGATCGGACAAAGATCCGCGAAGCGATTGAGAATATCCAAAATTTCCCCGGTACAGGCGGTGTGTTCAGTTTTTCAAAAACGGATCACAACGGACTCGGACCGGATTCCCTTGAGCTTCTCACTGTGAAAAACGGAGCGTTTGCTGTATATTCGAAATGATTGAATAGAACATCTGAGATATCCTCAAAGGGAGCGACATGACTCTTGTTCAGGTATTGCAATACGTGTTTTCAGGCATAACCGTCGGAAGCATGTATGCTGTGGTAGCAATCGGATTTAACATCATTTACAGCGCCACGGGTATCATCAATTTCGCTCAGGGCGAATTTGTCATGCTTGGCGGCATGATAGCTTGTACGTTTACAGGCTTCATGCCCCTATTGCCTTCTGTAGTGCTTGCTGTGCTGATCACTGCTGCGGTGGGCTCAGGCATTGAAATCGTTTTTATACGCCCATTGCGGAATTCCAGTGTTCTCCGAATGGTGATTGTTACTATCGGTCTTTCCATCCTGATACGGGAGGCGGCACTCATCTTGTGGGATGAAAAAGTGCGGGCGTTGAAGTTCTTTACGGGGACGGAAACATCTTCGATTCCCGTACTCGGCGCCTTCATTTCCCCCCAAGTGCTGTGGGTGCTCGCTATTACCTTCTGCATCGTAGTCGGACTTTTCTTTTTTTTCAGGCTTACAGTGACAGGACAAGCGATGCGTGCATGTGCGGCGAACAGAACTGCTGCGAGCTTGTGCGGCATAAATACGCGTTCCATGGTCAATCTGTCGTTTATGCTCTCCGCCGCTATCGGCGCTCTTGCCGGCTGTGCTCTGTCCCCTTTGAGCCAGACGCACTATGCCATGGGGTCGGAGCTTGCGATCAAAGGATTCACTGTTGCCATACTCGGGGGGCTCGGAAACAGCATGGGCGCCGTGGCAGCGGGCATGGTACTTGGTCTGATCGAGTCGTTCAGCATAAGCCTTCTCCCTATGGCGTATAAAGATGCAATTGCAGTGGGTATACTCATTCTGATCCTCTTTTTTCGCCCTAGGGGGTTATTCGGGACAAAACAAGCAGTGCTCAAGGAATTCTAACATGTTAAAACGTTTTTTACCCTCGTTAGTCACTGCCGTGCTTGTCGTACTCGTACAATTGGTGCTTACAACTGCAGGAGTGCAATTCTATCTTACCCAGCTCACCATGGCAGCGTATTATTCGCTCCTCGCATTGGGGTTATGCATGCTCATGGGATATGCGGGGCAAATATCCCTCGGACAGGCAGGTTTTTTCGCCATAGGCGGATACACGGTTGCCGTGCTTACGAAGCATTTTCACTGGTCGCCCTGGCTCGCATGTATAACGGCGATTGTTCTTACAATTATTATAGCGTTTCTCATTGGAATCCCCGTGCTGAAGCTCAAAGGACATTATTTAGCAATGGCAACGCTCGGATTCGGCCTGATCATTTACCGGATCGTGCTCGGAACCAAACTTTTTGGCGAGGCAGACGGCATAACGGACATTCCGGGGTTCACGCTGATTCCGGGATTGACCGTGAACGGAGATTTCAACCTGAGAGTGGAAAACTACTACATCGCATGGGGAGTGCTCATTATCGGCATGCTGCTCCTGTCGAATTTGATCCATTCGCGTGTAGGAAGGGCGCTTAGGTACATCCACGGCAATGAAGAAGCAGCCAAGGCTTCCGGGGTTAACACTCCTGCATATAAGCTGAAGGTGTTTGTACTCAGCGCTGTGTTTGCTTCCGTAGCGGGAATATTCCTTACGCATTACAACGGAGGCATAGGACCGACAGAGGCAGGAGCGATGAAGTCGGTACGGTATGTCGCAATTGTAGCTGTCGGAGGCATGGCAAATCTCACAGGAACTTTGGTCATGGGAACGATCCTGAATTTTCTTTCTTTGCGCGGAGTGTTCGGTACGTATGATGATGCTGTTTTCGGGCTTATTCTTATCATTATGATGATATTCGCTCCTGAAGGTCTTACAAGGATCGGTTTGATTCAAAACATCAAACACAAGGTTGTTCATGCGGCTCAAACCATGAGAAAGCGGGGAGACAACGATGCAGCTTCTTGATGTGCGCAATGTGAGCCGATTTTTTGGAGGGCTTCATGCTGTGGAGGATGTGAGTTTCGCGGTAACCGAGGCGAAAATCAAGGCTGTCATAGGTCCGAACGGAGCAGGTAAGACGACATTGTTCAACGTCATTTCCGGGACTATCGCTCCGACGTCCGGAACGGTAACGTTCTTAGGTGAGGATGTCACCGGCTTGAAACCCTATGCTATTGCCCGGCGCGGTATTTTCAGGACATTTCAAAATCTCAAACTTGCTCCAGCCCTCTCGGTGTGCGAAAATGTCATGGTGGGACTGCATACGAAAAGCTCCTCTGGTTTCCTCGCAGGACTTTTAAGCCTCCCGCGTACATGGAAGGAGGAAAAGCATATCCGAAGGCAGGCTATGGAAATGCTTGCATTTCTTTCGCTGGAGGATGTTGCGGATCGGGAAGCGGGAAGCCTGCCGTTCGGGAAACAGCGGGCGGTTGAATTGGCGCGTGCTCTCGTTGGGGAACCGAAACTTCTGCTCCTCGATGAACCCGCCTCGGGTTTGAACCTCCATGAAACCGGAGAGCTTTCCGAGCTCATTCTCAAAATACGCGAGAAGGGCGTAACTGTACTTCTGGTCGAGCACGATATGTCTTTAGTCATGGATATTTGCGATGAATTGGTAGTGTTGAGTTTCGGGAAAAAAATCGCAGAGGGAACGCCGAAAGAAATCCAGAGCAATCCTGAGGTGATATCGGTGTATCTAGGTGAAGAAGATGCTGAAAATCAGGAACCTTGAATCAGGATACGGAAAACTCAAAGTGATAAAGGGTATTTCCATGCATGTCGCACGTGGCGAAATCGTCGCGATCATAGGAGCGAACGGTGCCGGGAAAACTACTTTAATGCATTCGATCGCAAATATCGTGAAACCATTCTCTGGAACCATAGTGTTCGCAGGAAATGATATTACATCGATGAAGACGGAACGCCTCGCTTACGCAGGGTGCGTGCTTGTGCCTGAAGGCAGGCTTCTGTTCCCCGACATGAGTGTGAAAGAAAACCTTCTTATGGGCGCTTATCCTCTTATCCGAAAACAGGGGCGGAACCATATCCGGAACCTCATGGAGGAAGTGTTCGTACTGTTTCCGCGCCTTCGGGAACGGGAACATCAGCTTGCGGGCACTCTGTCCGGAGGCGAACAGCAGATGGTTGCCATCGGCAGAGCGCTCATGTCGCAGCCTCAGTTTATCATGATGGACGAGCCTTCCATGGGCCTTGCCCCACTGGTCGTTCGGGAAATTTTCGGGCTGATAAAGAAACTGAGGGACGGAGGACGGACTGTGCTTCTTATCGAACAGAATGCACGGGCGGCGCTCGGAATAGCAGACCGCGGATATGTGCTCGAAACGGGGAGCCTGTTCCTCGAAGGAACAGCTCAGGAGCTTCTGGAAAACAAGGATGTACAACGCGCCTATCTCGGGAAGGAATACAAACACATCAACGATTAGAAGGTGGAATATGTATAACAGAGAGTACGAAGCGATGAAACGGGAGGATCTCGAGCAACTCCAGATCGAACGGCTCCAATCCACATTGAACCGGGTTTACCGGAATGTAGCATTCTACAGACGGTCATTCGATGCTGCAGGGATGGAAATCGAAAAAATAAAGTCCATAAGCGACATGAAATACCTTCCTTTCACTACGAAGGAGGACCTTCGAAAAAGTTATCCATACGATATGTTCGCTGTGCCGCTCCGCGATATTGTACGCGTACATTCGACATCGGGTACCACGGGAAAACCGATCATCGTAGGCTATACCAAGAACGATATAACCCTTTGGACATCCTTAGTCGCGCGGGTGCTTTTCGCATGCGGAATATCCGAACACGATTTCGTGCAAATCGCTTTCAGTTACAGCCTTTTCACAGGAGGCCTCGGTTTCCACTACGCTGCAGAAAAGATCGGCGCTTCGGTCATCCCTTCCTCGAGTTACGATGTGTACCGCCAGATCACCATAATGCGAGATTATAAAACGTCCGTGCTCATCGGCACACCGGGTTATGCGCTCCACATCGGAACCGTTATGGAAGAGCTCGGCATTCATCCGGAAGAGCTTTTTCTCAGAATTGGTCTTTTCGGAGCTGAGCCGTGGGGCGAAAACATGAGGAAAGAAATAGAGCAAAAGCTGAAGATCAAGGCGTATGATAATTACGGAATCACCGAGATCATCGGCCCGGGCGTTTCATTCGAATGCGTGGAACGCAACGGTCTTCATGTCAATGAAGATCATTTCATCGTGGAAGTCATAGACCCTGTGACATGCGAGCCGCTCGGTTTCGGAGAAAAGGGGGAACTCGTGTTCACAACACTGACAAAACAGGGCTTCCCCCTCATTCGATATCGAACCGGTGATATTTCCTCGCTTATGGACGGCCTCTGCCCCTGCGGGAGGACGTTGGTGCGTATGGAGCGGGTATCCGGCAGAACCGACGACATGATAATTGTGGAAGGAGTCAATGTGTTTCCTTCCCAGATCGAGGAGATCCTCCTCGAAGTGGAAGGAGTCGAACCGCATTTTCAGATTATCCTTGACAGAAAACACGGAGTTGATACTATAGAGATTCGGGTAGAAGTGACAGAAAACCTCCCCGCTTTCGACGAGATAAAAAAATTACAGGATGTTAAACAGAGCATTCAGAGACATGTGAATACTGTTCTTGGAATTCAGCCCACCGTGACGCTTGTAGAACCGAAGACCATCGAACGGTCGGGCGGGGACAAGATGCACAGGGTAATAGATAAAAGGGATAGAACATGATTTCAATTATTCTAATTTCCGTTTTCTTGGTCGCGATGGTTGGTATAGGCATCTGGGGAATGAGAAAAACTTCGTCCCTGAACGATTTTTTTCTCGGCGGAAGGAGTGTAGGTCCCTGGGTTTCTGCGTTCGCATACGGAACAACCTATTTTTCCGCGGTGCTTTTCATCGGGTTTGCGGGTAAGTATGGATGGGGGTTCGGTCTGAACGCATTGTGGATTTCTTTCGGCAACACGGTGTTCGGCACCCTTCTCGCATGGCTTGTGCTTGGGAAACGGACACGTCGAATGACGCAGAACCTCGAAGTCATGACTATGCCCGAGTTTCTAAGCAGACGGTTCGAAGCGAACTATCTGAAAATCGCTTCAGCGATCGTCATTTTCGTGTTCTTGCTGCCGTATTCGGCTTCTGTTTTCAAAGGCCTTGGACATCTGTTCGAGATCAATTTCAATATTCCTTATGACGTGGCGCTGCTCATCATGATTGCGATAACCGGTATCTACCTCGTTCTGGGAGGGTATTTCGCCATCACGCTTACTGATTTCATTCAGGGGCTCATCATGATTGTGGGTGCAGTCGCTATGGTGGCGGTTTTAGCAGGCAAAGGCGGTGGATTCGCAGGCATTGTAGAGCGCATCAGTATCGCATACGCTCAGCATGTCCCTCTCGCCAAACAGCCTCCTTTTATCTTGATATTCTCGCTTGTGTTCATGACTTCATTCGGCCCCTGGGGCCTTCCCCAGATGATCCAGAAATTCTATGCGATAAAAAATGAAAAGGTGATCCCCAAGGCGGCGATTGTCACAACGATATTCGCTTTGATCATCGTTTTCTCTGCATATTTCTCGGGTGCCATGTCCCACTTGTTCTTCGATAAGCCGCCCATGACGAACAACGCTGCGGATTACGATAGGCTTATGCCCGACCTTCTTAGCACGCATCTTCCGGATTTCCTCATGGCTGTTATACTTCTGCTCGTGCTGTCCGCTTCCATGTCTACGCTTTCTTCCCTCGTGCTCGTTTCCGCTTCTTCCGTCGCTATAGACCTGTACAAAGGGCAGATCAACCCGTCGATTTCCAAAAAGAACTCTCTCGTGCTGATGCGGGTGCTCAGTGGAATATTCGTCGTCATTTCCTTCATCATAGCGAAATATCAGTTTTCGATCATAGTGACCCTTATGTCCCTTTCCTGGGGAGTGGTTGCAGGTTCGTTCATGGCTCCCTATCTGTATGCGCTGTACTGGAAAAAGACGACGAAAGCCGGGGCAACCGCAGGCATGATCACTGGTTTCGTGCTGGCCGTTGCGTTGTTCTTTCTGCTCGGACCTTCCAATTCTCCCATAGCGTCGAGCATAGCTATGGCGGCACCCTTCGTCGTGGTACCGGCAGTGAGCGCATTCACGAAATCTCCTGATACGGCGCTCATTGTAAAGGCATTTGACAACATTGGAGTGAAAGCATCATGAGTTTATACACACCGTCTTCGCGCGTTTTTTTATCAGGCAATGAGGCGCTCGCTCAAGGAGCCTGGGAAAGCGGACTTTCGGTGGCTGCTGCATATCCGGGAACTCCTTCCACGGAAATCCTCGAATCGCTTGCTTTATACGACGAGGTGGATTGTCAGTGGTCTGTGAACGAAAAAGTTGCATACGAGGTAGCTTACGGAGCATGCATAGGAGGGCGACGTTCCCTCTATGCTTCGAAGCATGTGGGCATCAATGTGGCTATGGACCCGCTCATGACGTCGGCATACATGGGAGTGAATGCGGGATTCGTTGTTGTAACTGCGGACGATCCCGGACTGCATTCTTCGCAGAACGAACAGGACAACAGGCTTATTGCGAAATTCGCGAAAATGCCGCTCCTCGAACCTTCGAGTCCGCGGGAAGCATGGGAATTCGTTCAGGAAGCGTTCAGGCTGAGCGAAGCATACGATATTCCGGTGCTCATCCGGCTTACCACACGTATTTCGCATTCGAAAGAGGATGTGGTAATAGGCGATAGACGGGAGGCGCAGCAACGGGCATTCGAGCTGAACCCTGCGAAATACGTCATGGTCCCGGGGTATGCATATGCCAGACATATCGATCTCGAGCAACGGCTTGGGCGGCTTAAAGCATATGCGGATTCGAGCCCCCTGAACAGAATAGAGAAAGGCGACAAGCGGATCGGATTCA
>CAZWAS010000159.1:0-998 GCA_964631915.1 uncultured Spirochaetales bacterium
GCGGGGGGGACCTTCTCTCTTCGCTGTACACTGTTTTGTGGCTGCTCTATTGACAATAAAAGCCGCATGTGATTAAATGAAATTGAAAATGATTTTCAATTTCATTTAAAGGACCGAAATGATGGTTGAATTGGATGTGTTTGCCGAGACTTTGAAGAAGAAAAAGCTCAAGATGACCGAACAGCGGAAATTGATCCTCGCTGCATTTCTCGGCACCGAAGACCATGTATCGCTCGAAGAGTTATACGAAATTGTCAGAAAGAAAGATCCAACAGTGGGGCAGGCGACGGTGTTTAGAACAATGAAACTCCTTGTGGAAGCAGGATTCGCCGGTACGATGGATGCCGGAGACAAAACGACACGGTACGAACATTCCTACAACCATTCTCACCACGATCATCTCGTGTGCGTCAAATGCGGTTCCGTTATCGATTTTCAAAGCAAGAAAATAGAGTCCTTGCAGAACGCCGTCAGCGAGGAACACGATTTTCAGTTGACTGGCCATCGTCTGGAATTATATGGAGTGTGCAGCGCGTGTAGAAACAAGGAGAAACCATGAAAAATCCCGCGAAGCATTCGATTCTTTTGCGGTTTGTTTTCTTCGTCGTTCTCGTTTGTTTTCCCATACTCGCAACGCTTGCCGTATATGACTATCATCCATCCGAACAGATTCAGGAGAAACAGGAAACCTGCCCCTTGTGTCAGTTCAATCATCTCGCCAAGGCGAAGATCGGACTATCCGCAACACTGCTTGTTTTATTGCTATGCCTGCCCCTTCGAGGGATAACGTCTTCCGAAACGGCCTTTGCCCGTCTCTTGCGACCCCGCGCTCCGCCCTGTCTGTGATCGTTTTTTCTTTAATCCGGATGAAAGTTTCTGTCCAGTGAAATGTCCGTGGAGAGGACGTCATTCCGCGGTTTGTAAAGCGGAAAGGTATGATAGATGGAGCGGCAAATTTCCGAAAAACACGATATCAGCGTGAAGCTCGATGTTTATCT
>CAZWAS010000159.1:1031-2116 GCA_964631915.1 uncultured Spirochaetales bacterium
AATCCCTGTATAAAGTTGCGAGGGTCTCCGCCGTGTCGCGTTTTCTCGGAGTCAAAAACGCATCGGTCATCTGCGCGCTCAGATCGCTCCGATCGCTGGGACTTGTCCATTACACCCCTCGTTCGTTTATCACCCTCAGCAAGAAGGGCAGGCAGAGATTCGCGGCGACGAGGGAAAAGCAGGAGTCCGTCAAGGCATTTTTTTTTTTTTTTCTGGATATTGATGAATCCGAGGCGGGGCTATACGCGGAGAGTCTCGTGTGGTACGTAACGCCCGAGCTTGAACGTCATATGAAACGCTATATCGAGGAGGTTCGCAATGAAGATATCCGAAGATTATGCAGGAAGTCCTTGTCGTCATAAGAAAGAAAATTTGATGCCGCTGAGCTCCGTAGAACCGGGCAGAAATGTGAGAATCGCATTTCTGGACGAACACCGCGGATTCTTGAACAAACTGATAGGCATGGGATTATTCCCGGGCATGCAGATCACAGTCATCAGTTCGAACGGGATAGGACCCTTAGTTGTGGACTCCCTAGGGGCGCGGATTATCATAGGTCGCGGTATGGCGCAAAAAATTTTCGTCGAATGAAGCACGGAGCATCCGTGCGAACAGGAGGAACATATGGAACAGAGCATAAAAGACCTTTTGGTAGGGGAGGAGGCCGAGGTGATCGGTTATACCGGCACCAGCCAAGCCTACCGATCGAAACTTCTTTCCATGGGGCTCACCAAAGGAACTGTTTTCCGGCTCGTGAAAGTGGCCCCCCTGGGGGACCCTGTGGAATTGGAAGTGCGGGGATTCAATCTATCGCTGCGAAAATCGGAGGCGGAGGCGCTTCGCCTGGCGAAGTGCAATGCTGAAAAAGCGAAGGAAGGAACACGATGAAAAGCGATGTGCAAGGAATTATGACGAAGACTCCGGTCGTTGCGGTAGCGGGTAACCCGAACTGCGGAAAAACAACGCTTTTCAATGGTCTCACCGGGAGCAAGCAGAAAATCGGTAACTGGCCAGGAGTGACTGTCGAGAAAAAGGAGGGAATTCTCAAGCTCGCTTCCTCCGCAGAGGCGACAGTGGTCGACTTG
>CAZWAS010000159.1:2181-8078 GCA_964631915.1 uncultured Spirochaetales bacterium
TACTCCATCGCTTGTCGTGAACATCGTCGATGCCACGAACCTGGAGCGGAATTTGTATCTCACGGTACAGCTTCTGGAGATGAAGGTTCCTGTGCTTGTGGTGCTCAACATGATGGACCTTGCAGCAAAGAAGGGTATTGCGATCGATATTCCGCGGTTGTCGAAAGCCCTGGGTTGTCCTGTCATCGGTATAAGCGCGCTCCTGAAAACAGATATCGAACGGGTGAAAGAGGCGATTTCTTCGCGGCTGAACGAGGCTGAAGTCTCTCAGATCAGGATCGAATATCCAGCAGAAATCGAAAAGGTTCTTACGGCATGGGCGCCGAAACTCGGAAATATTGCGCATTTTCACGGTGCGGACGAGCGGTGGGTAGGGACGAAGCTTCTCGAAGAAGACGCGTGGATGATCCGCATGGTTTCCGGGGTTTTAGAACAGTCGGAAATCGAGACTGCCGTAGCATCGCTTCACAAGTCGTTGAGAGAATATCCCGATGTTATCATGGCAGACTGCAGGTACGGATTCATCAATACCATCGTCCGCCAGGTGATGACGATGAAAAAGCGCACCTCTGCCGATGTTTCGGACAAGATCGACAAAGTCCTTATGCACCGTGTGCTCGGCATCCCCATATTCCTTGTGGTGATGTATCTGGTGTTCTGGATCACCATCAATGTGGGAGGCGCTTTCATCGATTTCTTCGACATATTCTTCGGCACCATATTCGTGGACGGATTTGGGAGGCTTTTGGAAACAATCGGCTCTCCCCCTTGGCTCGTCACGATCCTCGCCGGAGGAGTAGGGGCAGGCATAAAGACGGTTTCCACGTTTGTACCCCTGATTTTTGTCATGTTTTTTCTCATTTCACTCCTCGAAGATTCGGGCTACATGGCTCGAGCCGCTTTTGTCATGGACAGATTCATGCGCTGGATAGGGTTGCCGGGAAAATCCTTTATACCCATGATTCTCGGTTTCGGTTGCACCATTCCGGGCGTCATGGCGACGCGTACCCTCGACAGCAAGAAGGACCGGTTTCTCACGGTATTCATGACGCCCTTCATGTCCTGCGGTGCGAGGCTTCCCGTGTATGCTCTGTTCGCTGCAGCCTTCTTTCCAGGGAATCCGGGTCTCATGGTGTTCTCTCTCTATGTTGCGGGGATCGTGCTGGCTCTCCTTACGGGGATTCTTCTCAAGTACACCCTGTTCAAGGGAGAGGCCTCTGCATTCGTTATGGAGCTTCCTTCATACCATGCTCCACGCTTCGGTCAGGCGGTTGGGCATGGATGGGACAGGCTGAAAATATTCATTCGGCGCGCCGGACTCGTCATCACAGCAGTTGTCGTCATCCTTGGGTTTCTCAACTCGTGGGGGGTCGACGGTTCTTTCGGTAATGAAAATGCGGAAGAATCGGTTTTATCCGCAGTGGGTAAAACGATAACACCGGTATTCGAACCGATGGGCATCGAAAAGGAGAACTGGCCCGCTACGGTGTCGTTATTCACCGGTTTGTTCGCGAAAGAGGCAGTGGTCGGCACCCTGAATGGTCTGTACGGCCAGATAGGCCTACCCGAAGGAAGGGGGAATGTCATCGCCGCAGAGGGGTCGGATCTCGAAGGAGGTGCGGAGACCTCTCAAGCAGATGCCGAACCTGCGCCGGCAGAGGAAGCTGGAGATGCTTTCGATTTCTGGGGAGGCATAGGAGAGGCTTTCGCATCCATACCTGCAGGTCTGGCCGGCATATTCGGCGGTCTTGCAGACCCCATCGGGGCTGGCATAGTGAGCGGGGACGAGGCTGCAGTAGCGGAAGAGGTTGAAGCGGACGAAGGGCTGTTCACTGCCATGCGTTCGTATTTCTCCCTCGGGCCGAACCAAGTATACGCATACCTCCTGTTCATCCTCATTTATTTCCCCTGCGTAGCAGCGTTGGGTGCTATTATACGAGAAATTGGTCTTGCCTACGGATGGCTCTCCATCGGGTATCTTACGGTACTCGCGTGGATCGTAGCTACCCTGTATTACCAGATAACTATTGGACACCAGGCATTGTGGATAGTGGTGCCTGTTCTGGGAATCGGGCTCATAATAGCGCTGTTTACCCTCATCGGCAGACAGTCGAAGCGGTTCCCGAAAGGGGTGGATTGATGATCCTTCGAATCGTGAAAGAAGCGCTTGTCAGACGCGGGGAAGCGACCGTTTCAGAATTGGCTGCAGAGACGGGTCGAGGGAAAGAGGAAGTGGAGACTGGTCTGGATTATTGGATCCGCAAAGGGAAGATACGAATCAAGCACATGAATACCGATAGAGTATTCGTTCCTCTCTGTTCCTTTGGATGTTCGGCTGCAGAGAAACAAAAGCATTCGTGTTGCTCGGAAGGCTCTTCCGGGACGGTTAGTACGGTCTATGAATGGGACTCCGGGAATTGATATTGCTGGTCCATGACGGCGGCGGAGCGAGAGCCATAATATCCTCCATATATTATTCGCTCCGTCCCGTCTTTTTTAAAGAAGAGGGGAATCTATGTTTCTGAGCAGACGGCTCTTTTTGCTCGCAAAACCTTCGTGGCTGTGGATGGGCTTGGCGGCTGTCGCTTCTTTGGGGAAGCTCGGCACCACCATTGTGCAGGCCGTCGCACTCGGCACTTTCGTGGAAGCCGTTGTGTCGGGATCCCATTCCATTGCGCCTCTCATGCAAACGGCAGCAGTTCTTCTGGGGTGTGGGCTTGCGCGTTTCGTTTTGTCGTATGCGGCTGCCGGAACTTCTTTTCGGAGCTCTGCAGAGGCGCGCCGGCGTATCAGATCCATAATGTAAGAAAAAGTGCTGAACCTCGGGGCCGGGTTCCGCGAAAAGGAGGGATCCGGCGCCCTTCTTGCCACAGCAGTAGAAGGGGTAGAACATCTGGAGGTATATTATGGACGTTACCTTCCTCAATTCGCGGTGAGCATCATGACTCCGTTCGTACTCACCGTTTTTCTCTGGCATGTCTATCCCCCGGTAGCTTTGGTGCTGTTCGCATGCGTTCCCCTGATTCCCTTTTCCATTGTGCTCGTCATGCGGTTCGCCCGGCGTCTTATGCGGGGTTTCTGGGATACCTATGAGGATCTGGGGGATTTTTTCCTGCAGAGCCTTCAAGGCCTGATGACGCTCAAACTCTTTCAACAGGACGGCGAAAGACAGAAACGGCTTGAGGAAAAGGCTGAGGGGTTTCGCAGAACGACTATGAGAGTCCTCAGGATGCAGCTTCTCTCCATTGGCGTTATGGATCTCGTGGCATATGGCGGAGCTGCTCTGGGCATTGCCGTTGCTTTGCCTGCTCTGGGAAAAGGAGACATAACGGCAGCCGGGGCAATCATCATACTCCTTTTGGCTCCTGAATATTTTTTACCCTTACGGCTCCTGGGTTCCTATTTTCACGCTGCCATGACCGGCGTGGCTGCAGGAGATAAAATACTCTCTCTCCTCGATATGGCACCGGCTCAGGCGGTATGCGATGTCCAGAGAACATGCGAACGTAAATTATGGGAAGGGGGAATATCTTTTCAAAATGTGTGGTTCGGATATACCCTCGAAACGCCTGTTCTCCGAGGTCTTTCGTTCGATCTGAAACCTCGTGAAACCGCGGCTTTCATCGGGGAGTCCGGTTCAGGGAAAAGCACCCTTGCGCTCCTCATAGCCCGGTTCCTCGATCCCCTCAGCGGCAGCATCAAGTTCGGGGGCATCGACAGTAGGGATATACCCCTATCCGAATTGCGGCGAAAGATTGCTCTTGTCACCCACGACTCCTATCTGTTTTCCGGAACCATAGCGGAGAACCTCAGGATGGGAATGCCCGATGCGTCCGATGACGGACTTATCAGAGCCTGTGTCAAAGCAGGAGCTTGGGATTTCGTCTCTTCCTTGCCGGGTCGCTTTTCATATTCTCTCCACGAGCGCGGAGGAAATCTTTCCGGCGGACAGAGGCAGCGGCTCGCTATAGCCCGAGCTCTTCTGAAACATGCGGATGTGTATATCTTCGATGAAGCTGCTTCCAATGTGGATTATGAAAGCGAGAGAGCGATTACGCGGACGATGAAGGAGCTTGCGGAGGAAAAGACGGTTATCCTGATATCGCATCACCTGAGTTCCGTGGCTCATGCGGATGTAATATTCGTTCTGCACGAAGGAATTATCGCCGAATACGGAAAGCACGATACTCTCGCGCAGAGGCAGGGTCCCTACGCGCGTTTTTTGGGAAAAAACTGCGTTCGCAAACAGGGAGCGTTCAGTGCGTAAGACATCCGTTACAATGCGCCTCATTTCTTTGGTTTCCCCCTTCACGGTCCCGATGGCGGCGACTGTGTTGTTGGGTGCAGGAAGTCACATAGCAGCCATATCCGTAATGGCTATCGGCGCATATCTCATAGCAGCAGGCATCTGCGAAGGAGAGGCGTCGGGCATGCGCCTGGCAGCAGTTCTCCTTTTTTCCGTTGCCCTGTGCAGGGGGGGGTTCCGTTACTTCGAACAGTACCGGGCGCACGATGTCGCATTCAGGCTTCTCGCTCATCTGCGGGCTACGCTGTTCCGATCTCTCCGCCGTGCTGCTCCTGCCGGAATTTCCGATGTTTCCTCGGGCGACATGTGTTCGGCTGTCATGGCGGATGTGGAGCTCATCGAGGTGTTTTTCGCCCATACCGTAGCGCCGGTCGCAATAGCCTTCATCGTCTCCTCCTCGGTTCTCGCCTTTCTCGGTTCCTGGTGGTGGGGCTTTGCCGTGCTTCTTGTGCCTTTTTATCTGACAGTGGGAGCCTTTATTCCGCTATCCGTGTCGCGTTTCAACAGAACCGCGGGGCAGGCATATCGGGAGGAAGTCGCCGCATCCCAAGGTTTTTTTCTCGAGAGTCTTCAAGGGTTGAGGGAGATAATCGAATACCGCATGGAAGCGCATCGTGAAGAAGCGATAAAGCTGCACAGCGATTCCCTTGTCCGGCACGGAAGGAAGATAAGCAGCCACGAAGGAGTTGTCCTCGGTCTGTCCGAGGCAGTGGTCATATTCGCTATAGCCGCAATGACGATTGCGGCGTACGGCAGATTTTCACAGGGATTTCTGAGCATCAAAGGGCTCATCATCGTCATCATCGCGACTGCGGGTTCTTTCGGTCCGTTATTGGCGCTCTCCGCGCTCTCCACGGATCTCCTGAAGACGTTTGCTGCTGCGAGACGGGTGTTTGCGGTGATAGACAAGAAAGCGGCTGTCCATGAGCCCGCAAAAGCAGCGATCGTGTCGAAGTCCGAATTCAAAGGACTTCGATGCGAAGGAGTATCTTTCGCCTATCCGGGGGCCGATAAACGGATATTGCATGCCGTGTCTTTTCCGGTAGAACCGGGGGAGAAGATACACCTTTCCGGCGCGAGCGGCTCCGGCAAGACGACTCTTTTTCGGCTCCTGCTCAGGTATTACGATCCGAGCGAAGGAACCATATTCCTGAACGATGTCGCGTTTGACCGTTACTCGGTCGAGACGTTGCGTTCTTTTTTTTCCGTTGTCAGCCAGGAGACCTACCTGTTCAACGATACCATTGCAGCCAATATCCGCCTGGGGAATCCCCGCGCTCCGCAGCATGAGATCATCAGGGTATGCGAACAGGCTGAGCTTCACAAATGGATCGCTTCCCTTGATGCGGGCTACGATACGCCGGTAGGAGAGCTGGGAGAAAAGCTTTCCGCAGGACAGAGGCAGAGGATTGCAATAGCTATGTGCCTTGGCGATTCTGAATTGATAATTGCAGATGAACCTACTTCAGCTCTAGATATTGCAACTCAAGAGGAGATAATAGAGTTGCTCAAAGAACTTAGGAAAGGGGGACATATAAGGTCGCTCTTACTTATAACACATGACCTAAATGTTATAAAAAAATTGTTTGAT
>CAZWAS010000160.1:0-7601 GCA_964631915.1 uncultured Spirochaetales bacterium
TCTGCGAGAGGACGGTCTCCGCTTTCGAGCGCCTTCCGTATCTTGTCCGCTGCATCGCGCTGCCCTTCGGAAAACCGCTTCAGGAGATCCATATAAAGGTTCTTGTTTCCGACAACGCGCCTAAGCCCTCCCTCGGTATCTATACCGCTGATGCTCGGAATTTCCGTTCCTCCTGCTGGACCGACTGTAGGCAATGGAGTATGCGTATACTCCTTTTGAGGCGCGTAATACCGCTTCAACACAGCGAACATTGCGTCTGGATCAATCGGTTTTGTGATGTAATCGTTCATACCCACCTCGAGGCAACGGTCTCTGTCTTCCTTCATGGCGTTCGCAGTCATGGCGATGATGGGCAAAGCCGCGTAGTGCGGCAGTTTTCGGATTTCCCGCGTAGCAGCGATGCCATCCATCACTGGCATCTGCACATCCATCAACACCAGATCATAAGCGGTTTCCTGCACTTTTCTGACCGCTTCCGCCCCGTCTTTCGCTATGCTGACAGAGCATCCCGCAGCCTCCAGGATTTCCGATGCGACCTCTTGGTTGAGCTCGTTGTCCTCCACAAGGAGAACGTTGGCTCCCTTCATCTCTGCATGCTCTCCGCTCGGCATGGCGGCCTCAACTGTTTCGCGCTCTTCCCTCCTGTGCGCCCCGAGGATGTGCATCGTAGTATCGAAGAGCATGGAAGCGCTGACGGGTTTGATCAGCACTTCTTCGATACCGTTTTTTTCCGCTTCTCGAATCAGCTCCTCCCGTCCATATGCGGTTATTATGACCAAGTGGGGGGCAGAGGAAAGGTTCAACGCCCTGATACGCTTGGCTGTTTCTATTCCATCCATTTCGGGCATCTGCCAGTCCAAAAACACTATGTCGTACTTCGTATGCTCACGCGTTGAACGCATAAGTTCTCGGACGGCAGCCATGCCTGAATCGACGGACAAGACGGTGAAGGTCATGCCGACCAGCATATCGTAAATAACGGTACGGGCGTGTTCATTGTCATCCACTACGAGCACCCGCCTTCCCCGCAGATCCGGTTCCGGAACGAACCTGCGCCGCTTCTCCTCGCTCTTGCCTAGTCTGGCGGTAAACCAGAATGTGGAACCTTTGCCGAATTCGCTTTCTACGCCGACTTCGCCTCCCATCATCTCCGCCAGTTTCTTGGAAATCGCAAGCCCAAGCCCTGTTCCGCCGTACCGCCGCGTGACGGAACTGTCAGCCTGCTGAAAACTACGGAAGAGTTGAGCCCTCTGTTCTTCCGTGAGGCCGACTCCTGTATCCTTGACTTCGAAATACAGCAGCACATCCTTTTCGGATTCCGTCTTGACTCGGATGCGGATGGCGATTTCTCCTTGTTCGGTGAATTTGACAGCATTGTTCGCGTAATTGATAAGGATCTGTCCCAGGCGCAGGGGATCGCCTATGAGGTAGGGGGGAACGGCTTCGTCCGTCTCGAAGATGAGTTCCAGCCCCTTGGCGCTGGCCTTTTCCGCCGTGAGGTTTGCGACATTGTCCAGCACCTTTTCGAGTTCGAAGGGGATCTGCTCTACGGACAATTTGCCGGCTTCGATTTTCGAGAAGTCCAATATGTCGTTGATGATTCCAAGAAGATGCTGGCTCGAAATCTGTATCCGCTTCAGATAATCCCTCTGGCTCGGAGTGAGATTGGTTTTCAGCGCCAGGTAGGATAATCCGATGATGGCGTTCATGGGAGTTCTAATTTCATGGCTCATGTTCGACAGAAATTCGCTCTTTGCATTGCTGTGCGCAATAGCGAGCTCCCTGCTTTTTTCGAGCTGGGAGAATATTCTTTCCCGGCTTCTCAAGAGTACGAAGGTCAGAGCAGCAGCGGAAAACGCTATCACCGCGGACAGGAGGATTATTCTCTTGAGGTTTCCGATTTCGTTCCTCTGTTTTCCCAATACCGACAGAGTGTCGTTGTTGATCCGTAAAATATAATCCCGCAATTCCGAATATATGTAATCGATCCTGTTCTTGAACAGAACTGCATTCGCCGAATTCAGAGGCAGCGCGGAATCGAGGGTATGCGACAGGTCGTTGCTCAGAACGGAGATCTCTTCCATGATGATCTTGAGATCGTGGGGGGGCTTGCCGTTGAAATCGGAATAGATAAGGCCTTGGCCAGCCCGTATTTTGCTGATCGTGAAGCCGAGTTTCTTTCGATGTATCATCCGATTTTGCGCATGGACCGCATCGAGATCCGAGGAAAGGGTGGAAACAAGCGGCATGATGTTCGCGATGTTTCTGAACTGGTCTACGGTTTTCACAGGCAGCGCGGTTCCCAATTTTCCTAAATTGAAGTACATGAACAGTCCCACGGAAGATACAAACACGGAGAGTACGATTACCACGCACGAGATCGCTGTGACTAGTCGAAATTGCAGTTTCTCACTCAAGTCTGCATGGCCTCTCTTCGGAAACGTCCGGCAGCCAGCATTTCGCCTGTGCCGCATCGATTATGTTCTGCAACTCTGCTGCATTCTCGTTCAGTACAGCGGTTATATCCTTGTGTTCCAAGATTATTTCCGAAAATGTCAGCATGAATAGAAGGTTATAATCCCCCCCATGCACACTCAGCCCTATAGGTAACAGCGTGGGCACTGCGTTCCGCGATTCAGCCTGAGCATTTACGGCTGCGCTCAATTCCCGGAGATGCTCTGGAATCGCTTTTTTCTCTCCTGAAGCCACAACAGGGAAAAATCCGGTTTCGCTCAACATCCTGATCTGGATAACGGGTTCGGTCAGATAGTCGATCAGCAGCTCCGCATCCTTGGTGTGCGCCTGGTTTCCGGGAATACTCAAACCCGAAATGACAGCTATGAAGCCACGGCCTTTCGGTCCGATCGGAGCCGGAAATGCGACGAATTCGTTCGGCTTTTCCTCGAATATCTTCGTAAGCCTTGCAGTGTGGTCCCACCCGATCCACACATCTCCGGCGAGCAGCGGTTCTGCCATGGTCGAATAAACCAAGGAACCGCGATGAGCAAATTTCCACAGCTCTTTGAAATACTCCCACATGATCTTTGCATCAGAGCTGCGGAACCTGAGGAGTGTGCTTGCAGTAAAAGATGGGTAGAGATACCCTTGGAAAAAACGGTGCATAAGCCCCTTTTCTCCGGCCGGGAAACCGATGGCGTTCATGCCGATCTTTTCGTACATGGTCCTCACCCAAAGATACAGCTGATCATATGTCAGCTCATTCAGGCGTGCTCCTTCGGGAAGATAGGCTAGCGCCTTTTTGTTCGCGACCATGACAAAGGATGCCTGCATCCATGGTACGTAGTAAATATGTTTCCCGTCCAGCCTGCTCAGCCTCATGAGGTTTTCCGAAAACGTTCTTTTCTCTAATCCGCCGAACGCATCGTCCAACGGCAGGAGGACGCCTTTCTCAAAAAGGGTCACCAGATCGCCGTGAAGCGCTCCGATGAGGATGGACTCCTTCGGGTTGCTCTGCAGCAGAGAGTCGATCTGACTGAAGAGGTAGCTATTGTCATTCGGTCTAAAATCCACATTGCCGGGAAAGTCCTTCAATATCACATTTCGCATCTTTGCCGCTTCTTCCACAGGATTCAACTGAGTAGATAAAAAGATGACATCGGAGGTCGGCTTGCGCCGAAATGCAAAACCAACGGTCCCGGCCGTTTTTTTCGGTTCTTCAGTATTCTGTTTCCCGCACGCGGAGAATGACACAAGCAGTGTCAGCGCAATCAGGATGGCGGAAACACTTTTTAGTATCATCATAGACGTCCCATAATTCAATTATAGGTTCGTCCTTTCAACAATACAACAAAAATGTGAAATTCCGTACAATACTTATGCGCTTATGCGTCGCCGAAAGCCCGCTCGATTTCCTGCATCTGTTCCGAGTTTATAGGCACGAGCGTGCCTATGCCCTTTGCGAGGATAATCGCCTTGGCGCTGAATTCGGCTACCTCGAGCCGATCGAAAGCCTGGAGCAGGCTCGCTCCGGTAGTCAGGATGCAGTCGTTCTCCACGATAGCGAGCGGACATGAGGGAGAAAGAATCTCCGCGACCTCCTCCTTGTCCAGAAACTGCTTGCCATACCGGAGAAGCGGAACATTCTTGAGAAGGAGATAGCTCTCCGGTATGTACCAGCTGTCGAACTTCGTCCTGGATACTCCGAACGCCATGATATGAGGCGGATGCGCCACTATGATCGCGTTGATTCCGGCGTGCTTTTCGTATACCTTTTCGTGGAGTATGACGGACCTGCTCGGAATCTTCCCGGCTTCCCGCATTCCGTTCCGGATGAGCACCATATCCCGCGGCTCTATGTTCTTCCTGTCCACGCCGTACGGTGTTATGAGAAAGCTCTCTCTGTCGATGCGCACGGAAAACGTGCCCTCTGCGCTGGTGACGAGCATGCGGTCGTACGCCCTTCGTATAAGGCCGCACATGGCCTTGCGGGCTTCTTTTTCCCTGCTGGTAGGCGTCGTATGCTCGAACTCCGCAAGCAAATTCGAATTGTCTTTCACCAGGTTGAGCTCTTCTTCGTTCAAAGAATGCGGTTTACCTAAGGCGGATGCGAGCGTGATGAGCCGAGCACAGAAATCCAGCGTTTCAAATCGTTTGAAAGCCTGAAGGAGCGTGGTACCGGCCGCAGCTGCTCCGTGATTCTCCAGGAGCACGGTGTTGTAGCCTTTCGCAAATGTATTTGCTATGTGCTCGCCGAGCGCGCGGCTGCCTGGAAGTGCGTAGGGAGCGTAACCTACTTCGCCGCAAATGAGCCTTGCGTTCGGAAGAATGCCGGTATCCGGTACCTGCCGTATAATGCTGAACGACACGAGGGCTGCAGGATGTGCGTGAAGAATGGCTTTTATGTCCGGTCGTTTTGCATAAATCGCCGTATGAAAGGGAAGCTCTATGGAGGGACGGTGAACGCCTGCAGTGCCGCCGTCCGGTTTTACGCACACGATGTCCTCCGGCTTTAGCATGCCTTTGTCCACCCCCGCAGGGGTTATCCAGATGTCCCCCTCGTCATCCAGCACTGAAATGTTCCCGCCGGAAGTCGTGGTCATGCCGTACCCATAGATACGTTCCATGATCGACACGATCTGATCCCTGGGATGGAGGAGTTCGAAATCCATAAGTACCTCCGTTTATATAAAGGCTTTCAGACTGGTCAAAGAGTCCACCAACACTTTTCGCAATTCCCGATCCGTATAGTCTCGTCCGAGCTTGGGGCCGCTCGTCTCGAAATATCCTACCACTTCTTCGACAGGCCAGGAAGCCGTATTCTTCTTCACTGTATCCACGAGCCGTTTCACATCCACAATTCCTTTCGCGGTCTCCTGAGGAGAAAACCCGAAAGTCGAATTGAACATCGCATCCGTGTTTTTGAAATGGAACTCCGCCATGTAGGGAATGCCGTATTCGAAAAGGTAGAAATTATCGTAAAGCACCTTTCCGTTCTCATCCGCAACGCCGTGGGAAATGTCTCCGCAGAGGAATGTGGGCACTGTGGAATCTTGGTGCGCCTCGTGATATCTTGCCAACTCGCCGAGCATATAATCGATCTCGGCCGGAAGGGAAGGAGGTTCGGCATGGCAGGACATGGGCTCCATGGTGAGCCCCTTCAAGCCTTTCTCTTTTGCCAAAACCATGAGTTCTTTCATATGCTTCAGGTAGCAATCGATGCCTTTCTGTTTGCGATGCATCTCATCTCTGTATACGAATCCCGGATTCGACCCCATGTAATCGGCACCGAGCACAGATGCCACATGGATGTACTTTTCGTAGTTTTTCCGCGCCACTTTTTCCAGATACGGGTCGCCTGAAAAGAAACCGCCGAGTTCGCGGTGCGTGGTGAAACAACTCTTTATCCTGATGGATCTTTGCTCGGCTTTTTCCCTGAGATTCAAAAAATATCCGTCTTCGAGGCTGTACAATTCAAAAAAACTCCCGAGCTGCATGTAGCGCACGTCGAGCTCTTCGAGAAGATCGAAAAGCCAGTCATAGGTGTAACGGTATTCCACCGGATCGCTTTTTATGCCGAGTTTCAGGTTCACTTCAATCGCTCCTTCAATATGTTCCGTCTGCTGCGCTGTGAGCCGCAGCTACGGAATCGTATATTATAAGGCGAATATCACCTTGCTTATGTATTCCGTTTTATTGATGATTTTATCGAACACGGCAGGGCCATCCTCGAGAGAAACCACATGGCTGATGAGCGCACCGACTTCGAGCCCTTTGTCCATGTAGGAGAGCACCGCGGACCAATCATCCTTGCCTCTGGGCACCACCTTAGAATTCCAGGTTCCGTAGATGATGAGTTCCCGGCGCAGAATCGACGAAAAATCCTTCTCCCCTATTCTGAACTCTCCCCTGATGTTGCCTAAGAACACGACTTGCCCCCCCCTTCCTGCGGCCTTGGTCGCCTGCAGAAATGTAGAAGGAAAACCGCAGGCCTCTATGACGCAGTCTATGCCGTTTCCTTTCGTATACTCATACGCGAACTCGACAGGGTCAGTCTTCGAGGAAAGCACAGGAACGAACCCCATGCGCTCTGCGAGCTCCGCCTTTTTTTCATCCACATCCGCCATGAGCACTTCCCTGCACCCGCGTATCTTAAGCCATTGGGCGGCCATGTTTCCAATGGGCCCCCCTCCTATGACCATGCCGGTGAAGTTCGGTTTTATGGAAAATCTGTTCACCCCATGGAGAGCCACGGAAGCGGGTTCGGTCATGGCAGCGTGGAGTATGTCCACATGTTCGGGAATAGGGAACAAGTTTTCTTCAGGCACCCAGACATATTCGGCGAATGCTCCGTCGCATCTCGAACCGAAATAGTCGTAATCCATGCACTGAGCAAAATCTCCGGACTGGCAGGGTATGCATTTTTTGCAGGGCAAAAGCGGGAATACCGTGACCCTATCGCCTTTCCGATACTGCGATCCTGAGAATGCCTCCTCCACGATGCCTGAAAACTCATGGCCCATGACCAGAGGATAATGATACGCCCCCCCTCCAAACCCCCTATGGATATCCGAATTGCAGATACCGGATCCGACAACCTTGATAAGTAAAGAATCGGCTGTTTTTTTCTCCGGCATGGGAATATCTTTGACCGTAACCACCTTATCCTGTTCAAGTACGAGCGCTCTCATGGCCCACCTCTTTCCTACTTCTCTTTTCAGTATGTACCACCGCAGAGGAGCTTATCCGATTCTCCGGATAATTTCAAGTTGAAGCATAATCAGTCTTAATTGATTTATATTGATCGATCATGCTTGATTTTACGGTACAGTGAGTATACAATGAGAGAAAATCATCAATAAAGAATAAGGGGTTACGAATGAAGGCAGCAGTACTTCACGCATTGAACGATATACGGGTGGAAACCGTTCCGGAACCGGTATGCAAAGACAACGAGGCGATCCTCAAGGTGCATGCATGCGCAGTGTGCGGCTCGGATATTAGGATCTATCACTACGGCAACAACAGAGTACAGTTCCCCGCAATCATGGGCCATGAGATTTCAGGAGAAATCGTTGAAGTCGGGAAAAACGTAAAAATCGTGAAAAAGGGCGACAGGATAGCCTTAGGAGCAGATGTGCCGT
>CAZWAS010000160.1:7612-7837 GCA_964631915.1 uncultured Spirochaetales bacterium
GCCACTGGTGCACGAACGGCATGGGAACCAACTGCTCCATCAATTACGCAATAGGGTACCAGTTTCCTGGCGGTTTTCAGGAGTATATGGTGCTCAACGAGATCACGCTGAACTACGGCCCTGTGACGCACATACCGGATCATGTGAGCTACGACGAAGCAGCCATAGCCGAACCACTGGCCTGCGCCATAAACGGGCTTGAGCTCGCAAACTTCAGCATCGGAA
>CAZWAS010000160.1:7847-8068 GCA_964631915.1 uncultured Spirochaetales bacterium
GGCCCATCGGATGCATGATGCTCGAACTGTCCAAGGTATACGGAGCGTCCAAAGTTTTCGCCGCCCAGAGGTCGAAGAAACGACTCGATATGGCGAAACAGTTCAGAGAGGACACCAGGTTCATCGCCACCGAAGAGGAGAACCTCGTGCAGGCAGTCATGAATGGCACGGACGGCGAAGGTGTGGATCTTGCGATAACCACTGCCGGTACGGTACAGGCG
>CAZWAS010000161.1:0-7878 GCA_964631915.1 uncultured Spirochaetales bacterium
GATCACCACCTATTCTCCGGACGGTACCCCGCACATGATATCCAGCGAGTATGAATCCATTCCGGAAGTGGTGGAGGACACGCCGGATATCATCAACAATCTGAAACAATTAAAGGTGAAGCTCCCGGACGAGATCGAACAGAAGACGATCGTCGTGGAATGGAAAGGTGCGGGAGAGAAGACCGGGGCGGATCTCGAAGCAGGCAACGAACTCGTGGTGATGAACAAGGATCTGCACATAGCCACTCTCATGGACAATGCAAATCTCGAACTGGAAATACAGTTCGATCTCGGCCGAGGATATGTTCCGGCGGAACAGAATGAGCATTACATAGAAGTGGTCGGTACTATTCCGATCGATGCTGTTTTCTCTCCTATCACGAGGGTGAAATACGCGGTAGAGGATACCCGGGTCGGACAGCGCAGCGATTACGACAAATTGACAATAGAGGTATGGACCGACGGCACCATTGCTCCGGAGGATGCTCTGGCGGAAGCCGCTAAAATCGCCAAGGATCATTTTTCCATATTTATCAATTTCGACGAAGACGATGTGTCCGGCGACGAAGAAGTGGATGAAGAGGAAGAACGTATCCGATCTCTGTTAGATACTCCCGTGGAAGAACTCGAGTTGTCTGTTCGTTCGAGCAATTGCTTGAAAAACGCGAATATCCGTACGATCGGCGACTTGACTACGAAGACGGAAGATGATATAGCAAAAACACGGAATTTCGGCAAAAAATCGTTGCAAGAAATCAAGGAAAAACTGAAAGAATGGAATTTAAGCCTGGGCATGACTGATTACAGCGTATTGAAGAATTCCATCAGACTACAGAAGACCAAGGAAGAATGAAATGCACAACAAGACAGGTTTCAATCCTTTAAGTAGGCGGTCCGCCCATAGAAAGGCATTGCACAGAAATATGGTGACGTCGTTGTTCCGCTATGAACGCATCACTACCACAAAGGCAAAGGCGCGGGAGATCCGGAGAACCGCAGAAAAGATGGTGACCAGGGCAAAGACGGATTCGGTTCATAACCGGAGAATCATAGGCCGGAATATCAAGGACGAAGCGGTTCTGGCGAAGCTTTTTACGGTTCTCGGCCCTCGGTTCAAGGAACGCAACGGCGGATACACCCGTATTCTCAAGACAGGATTCAGGAAAGGGGATGCTGCTGAACTCGTCATTCTCGAGCTGGTAGAGAGGAGCGAGAAGGCGCCCAGAAAGAAAAAAGAGAAAAAAGAAGAAAAGTAAGGGCACCAAACACTAAAAGACGGGGAAGGGCGACCTTCCTCTTTTTTTTTGTGCGCTGGCGGAAGAACATAACAACATCAACTATGGCTGCGGTATTACCGATATATATATGAAGAATACTTTAGCATTTTCAGGGTAAGGGGTATAATCATCGAAAGTAAAGATGTCGGAGGATAGAACCCGCAATGAGTTCGCCTCAAAAAGTAGCAATAAGTCTTCTCATATCAGTGGTGCTCTTCGCTGGGTTTACCCTGCTTTCGTTCTCTGGCCTTTTCAACTGGATCGAATCCACATTTTACAATCAGCGGATCCGGAAGAGTTTTGAAACGGAATTGGCGGCAAAGACCGAAAGCGTACTCGAGTACCACTACGGTAATATCCTCAGATTCTCGGGCCTTTTGAAAGAAGATTTCGTGAAACGGATATACCTTCCCAATCAGAGCAAGGAGGATATTTTCAGCCAGAATAACGCCTTCGGTAAACTGAAGGATGAAATTCCCGATCTTCTCATCGTGCGTTTTCTAGACGGTACAGGACGTAAAATCCATTATAGCACTTTCTCCGATGATATCAAAAAACGGGAGGAATTTTCCATATCGTACAAAAACATGGATGAGGCGGATTCTTCCATTCCTGCAGAAAAGCTCTTGGTTGCTGAAAAAGGGGAACCGAAGGTAGTCCTGAACGGAGGTAGACAGGAGTTCATCTACTGTTTTCCGGTTCAGGACGCATTCGACATATACAAAGGTACTGCGCTTTTTTACGTTTCCTCGAGAAATCTGGCGAATCATTTGCTCAAGATGGGATTTCTCGGACTGGGGGAAGGTTTCACCATCATAGGATCGCAGGGAATCGCATTCGGTCTGGGTTCAAAGGCGAATCCGGAGTTGACGAATAAGATTTTCGAGCTCTGGCAGAAACCGGGAAAGAAGGAAAACATCGAACCCGTAGGAGATGATGCTTCTGGAAAGCGGTTTTTCCTGTTCACCCGGGAGACGGAGAAATTCGGTTTCGTCGCACTTCTTGCCTCCGATTCCGCGTTTGCCCTTCATCCGATTATGAAGGCAATCCTGCTCGCCGCATTCTTCGTCACATCGTTTCTTCTCGTATTTCTGATTTTCAATGTGCGGCAGGATGCCGTGCTTGTGCTTCAGGACAGGATTAAACGGTTTCAGATACAGCTTGTGACGGAATACCTTGAAAACAAGCAGGAAATCGATTGGGAACGCTGGCAGAGAGAACTCGCCCTCCGCCGAAACGAAGTGAGGCAGGAGATCAAACGCGGCATAGGGAAGGTGAAGAAGGCGAAAGCCGAGGAAGTCGACAAACTGATCGATAAAAGCTGGGATGAGATACTGCAGGTCATGGGCAGTAAGGCTCAGCAGAAAGCTCCTGAGTCCATGGCGCAGACCGATTTCTCGCGGCTCGAAGACCTCCTCAAGAAAGTGATCTCTAATGCGCAGCTCGTTATTCCCGTTTCTCAGGTGCAGGCAGCCGGCGTGGCGGAACAGAAACCGAGAGCGTCTATCCCTGTACAACCGGCAGCCGCTGCAGAACAGCGTACGCCTGGTGCTGTAACCGAGACACTCGAAAGCGCCGAGGCAGTCGAAGCGATAGAAGAGGTCGAGGCTGTCGAAGAGCTCGGCGAAGTAGAGGCAGTGGAAGAGCTTGGAGAGGCCGAGGCAGTTGAAGAACTCGAAGAAGCGGAAGCTATCGAAGAGGAGGGAGTGGAACCGATCGGGGCGCAGGAAGCGGCGGTGTTGGCGGGAAGCGCACGAGAGCCGGAGGCTGTCGAAGAGCTCGGCGAAGCAGAGGCGGTGGAGGAACTCGGAGAGGCCGAAGCAGTTGAAGAACTCGAAGAAGTGGAAGCTATCGAAGAGGAGGGAGTGGAACCGATCGAGGCGCAGGAAGCGTCGGTGTTGGTGGGAAGCGCACGAGAGCCGGAGGCTGTCGAAGAGCTCGGCGAAGCAGAGGCAGTGGAAGAGCTTGGAGAGGCCGAGGCGGTCGAAGAACTGGAAAGTATCGAGGCAGCGGGTAAACCCGAACCTCCCACATCTGCGGAAGAGACCGCTCCGTATGCAGAAGAGCTCGCGGAAGTGGAGAGCGTTGAGGAAACCGAACAGGCAGTGGAGATAGAGGGGTCCGAAGATATCGAAGCGGCCCTGCCGTGGGAAGAGCAGCCTGCGGCTCTTCGTTTCCCGTCAGCCGCAGAAAAAACGATTCCCGATACCTTCCCCGAGGAAGAAATCGTTGCAGCGCAGGATTCGGAGTCCGGAGAACAAGCCGCTGCTCTGAAAGAAATTTCACCTTCAGACGAGAATAGCATTACCGCTTTTCTCGAAGAAGAACACCATGTCGAACACATAGAGGATGAAATCGAACCCATACAGCCGGTCGAGGAGATCGCTGAAGTGCTTTCCCTTGAGGAACCGGGCGGCATCGACGTAGTGGAAGTCCTTGTGCCCGAAGACCAGCAGGCGAGCTCGGATGATGTTGAGTTCATTCATCCCCTCGAAGAGGTGCATGAAGCACTGTCGAACGAGATCGCCGAAGAGCTCGAGGAAGCCTTACTTGCTGAAGATGCCGAAATTGTGGAAAGCCCCGAAGATGCCGAAGAGGCTGAGACACTCGAATTCCTCGAGGAGCTGGAAGCTGAATGGGCAGAAGAAGCCGAGATTGTTCAAGAAAGCGAGCCTATCGAAGAAATTCCTGAGCCAGAAGCAGCGGAACCTGAACCGTATGAGTATCGGCAGAGCGAGCGAAACGAGGGGAAAGAATCGGAAACGATCGCTGACCAAGCGGAGCCTGAAGAACACCTACTGCATGCGTTCGAGAGGCCGGAAGAACGTGAGGAACCGGAAAAATCGTACGGGGAAGAAACGCAGGAATCTATCGAAGAGCTCGAACAGTTGGAAGAAGCAAAGGAGCTCCAAGAAGTCAATCAAGAAACCACTTTTATGGAAGAAAGCGCAGCAGAGTCGATTCCCGATGCTGAAGCAGTGGAAGAGGAATCCATTGAGGAGCTTCCGGTGGTCGAAATTCCTGAAGTACATGAACTCGCGGCTGAGGAAGAATTATCGGTGGCCCAGGAAGAACTAGAAGAGCTTTCAGCGCCTCCGGACGATTCCGAAGACGTTCTCCCTGTTGAAGAGATCGATGTACGGCAGGATACTTACTATTATTTCCGTCCCAGAGAGCTTGAACCGGTTCCACGCCCGGAAGAACGCGAAGACGATGCCGCTGCCCTGCTCGAGGAAAACGATCTGCACGAACAGCAGAGCGAAGCGCTGCTTCTTTCTCTCCAAAAAGCGTATGAGAGCAATCAGGTTCCGGATTATCTTATGAAAACCGTAGAAGAGCTCTGGATGGCGGACCTCGTGGATGTGTATGGCGTAGCCGAGCTGAAAGATGCATTTACGCACGAAACATCGGAAGACGAAGTAGTCATGTTCCACGACGGTGTATTCCAAATCCGCGATGAAGTGTACGACAGGGAACCGGCAGCGAAGAGTAATGCGGAGCTGGAGTCGTTGGTGAATTCTCTGATCGGCGAAGAAGCGAAAGACATTTCTGCGGGCAGCATCGATGATCTTATAAGCGTAAAACATGTGAATATTTTCGAAGATCAAGAAATGCAGGACATACAGAGGACTGTGAGGACCGTGGCCATTGTCAAGGAAAAGAAGAACGGCACCGGGGTGTTGACAGACGAGCACGGCATCAATTTCGATGCATATCTGGGCAAGCAGAAAGACGATGAGGCTAAGATAATCAAGGCGCTCATCCATGTGTCTGGAAATCTCGATGGTATTTTTAGCATTATTTTTGTCGATAACGGTTCGGCTTTTATCCCGGAATATACGCTCGGCTTGAGCGAAAAAAGCAGAAATATCTGCAAAATCTCAAAGCGGGAGGCTCTTTACTACATGTTCCTCGGCAAACGGCAAACCGTGGTCGTCAAATGGCCCCTCGCGCAGATACGCGATATGCGGGAAAAGGTGATAGAGGCAGACAGAAGGCATGTGCGCGGTGTGGTGTTCGTGCCCCTAACATTTCAGCGAAAATCCGCATACCTCTGTGTGGGTTCCAAGAATCTCGGTACGAGTGTGGAACACATTGCGGAGGCGTTTTCTCCCGGTGAGCGCTGAAAAAAGAACATAATTTTCGTAAGATAGTATCACATAGATACTATCCGACTGATAATCCTTGACAAATAGCGAATTATCCATATACTCTAAACCAATATCTTACATGCATGGGGGGAGCTGATGTCTGTTATGCTTACAGTCATCCTTCCTCTTGCTGGTTTAGCCCTTGGTTGGATTATTAGATGGCTGTATGCCAGATTTCTACTTTCATCTTTAGAGCAAAAAGCTGAGAGAATAAAACAGGATGCTATTAAAGAAGCGGAAGCTAAAAAGAAAGAATTACTCCTAGAGACGAAAGACCAGCTCATACGGGAAAGGAACCAGCAGGAACGGGAGATCCGGGAACGGAGAAATGAATTACAGCGTTTCGAAAGACGCTTGATACAGAAAGAGGAAAATTTAGAGAAAAAACTTGCGACAGTCGAGACCCTTGAACAGAATCTTGCAGGAAAAGAGCGTAAGTTATCCGAGAAAGAGGAATACTTAGACAGAGAAGAAGAGCACTGGAAACAGGAGTTGGAACGGATTTCCGGCCTCTCTGCTGAGGAAGCGCGGCAGCTCATCATTCAAAGCCTTGAGAACGAAGCGAAACACGATGCGCAGGTTATCATCAATAAAATCGAACAGGAAGCGCAGGTCGCAGCGGATAAAAAAGCAAAAGACATTCTTGTAACGACGATTCAAAGGCTTTCTACGGATGTGAGCTCGGAAGTGACGGTGACGTCCGTGAGCCTGCCGAACGATGAAATGAAAGGCAGAATCATAGGTCGCGAGGGAAGAAATATCAGGACATTGGAGACGCTCACTGGGGTCGATATCATCATTGACGACACGCCCGAAGCGGTGGTCATTTCCTGTTTTGACCCGATACGCAAAGAAATAGCGCGGGTGGCGCTTGAACGGCTCATTACAGACGGAAGAATTCATCCGGCGCGCATCGAAGAGATGGTGCAAAAGGTTTCCAAGGAAATCAGCCAGAGGATTTACGAAGAGGGGGAAAAAGTGCTCTTCGAGCTCGGCGGACGGCATACGTGCGCTCGGACGGCTGCACTTTAGGAGCAGTTATGGACAGAATGTCCTGTCCCATTCCAAGGAAGTTGCGATCATAGCATCCATGATCGCTGCCGAAATCGGTGCAAACCGGGAAATCGCGAAACGGGCAGCGTTGCTTCACGACATAGGGAAAGGTATAGAGACGGACAGCGATGGAAACCACGCAGAAGTGGGTATGGATTTGGCGAGGAAAATGGGGGAAGATCCCCGCATTGTCAATGCCATAGGGTCGCACCACAACGATGTGGAGCCGAGCTGCATCGAATCGATCATTGTGCAGGTGGCAGATGCCATATCTGCAGCAAGGCCGGGTGCCAGAAGGGAAACCATCGATACCTACATCAAGCGGCTTGAGAACCTCGAAGGAATAGCCGAAAGCTTCGAGGGGGTAGAGAAGGCGTATGCGATTCAGGCCGGCCGCGAGCTTCGCATTATGGTGAGCAACGAAAAAGTTGACGATGCGGCTTCCAAGGAGCTTGCGAAAAAGATCGCAAAAAAGATCGAAGATGAGCTGCGCTATCCTGGAAGAATCAAAGTGACGATCATCCGGGAAACGAGGGTGATCGAGTATGCGCGGTAAACGGCAGCCATAATGTCTTCTGTACTTCGTGCCCTCGTTCTGGGTGACGTCGTAGGTCAGCCGGGATGTAGGGCTCTTTTTGTCAGCCTTCAAAGCCTCATTAGGCAGTACGGCGCGGATCTTGTGATAGCGAACGGGGAGAATGCCGCTGCCGGATTCGGCATAACGCCGGATATCGCAGAGCAGATGTTCACTTCGGGCATTCATGTCATAACGTCAGGGAACCATATCTGGCAGAAACGGGAGATCTATCCGATGCTGGAGAACAATCCCAGACTTCTCAGACCCATCAATTATCCGCAGGGCGTTGTAGGAAAAGGATCCTGCACGCTTGAAATTAAAGGGCAGACGGTCGCTGTGATGAATCTGCAGGGGCGGGAGAATCTTTCCACGATTCAATGTCCTTTTCGTCTGGGCAGAGAGCATGCAAAAAAACTCCACGAAAAGGCGAAAATCATCATCGTGGATTTTCATGCCGAATCCGCAGACGAAAAGGAATCCCTCGGCGTATACCTGGACGGCCAGGTGAGCGCAGTGCTCGGTACCCATACGCACGTGCAGACTGCGGATGAGCGCATTCTGAAACAGGGCACAGCATACATGACGGATCTCGGCATGACTGGACCTTCGGACAGCGTCATAGGCATGAGCAAGGATGTCGCCATAGATCGGAGCCTGACGCAGATGCCGCTGAAGATGGAAGTCGCGGAGAATACGGCATTCGTGTGCGGAGCGCTGCTTACCCTCGACTGCGGAACAGGTAAGGCACTGAAAATCGAACGGGTGAATCAAAAATCCATCGTATAATCGATGAAACAGCGTCCCCTTTTGGCATTGTTGA
>CAZWAS010000162.1:0-4495 GCA_964631915.1 uncultured Spirochaetales bacterium
TACGGCTTATCGTTATTCTCGTCATTCTCGGTGTTATGACCGCTTTCGGAATCATCCATCAGCATTCTTTGGGCTGGAAGCCTGCGGGAGTGGATGCGCTCTGTCCCTTTGGCGGCATCGAGTCCCTGGTCGCTGTCATAGTCACAGGGAGGATGCTCGAAAAAATCGCATTGAGCAGTTTCATCCTGCTCATAGCCACAGTTCTCGCAGCAGTTTTGTTTCGGAGGACATTCTGCGGCACTGTTTGCCCTTTCGGCACGATTCAGGAGCTCTTCGCGCGGCTCGGGAAGTTTCTGTTCAAAAAACGGTTTACTGTTCCTGGGAAGCTTGATCGGGTCGCCCGGTATCTAAAATACGCGGTTCTTGTAGTATTTGTGGTGCTCACCATAGCATTGGGCACTCTGGTGTTCAGGCCTTATGATCCATGGGTCGCGTATCAACACCTCACGTCCGTGGAGCTCTTCACTGGATTCCTCGCAGGGTTCATCGTGCTCATTGTTTCCATAGCCGGATCGCTTCTGTACGACAGATTTTTCTGCAAGTATCTTTGCCCCATGGGAGCTTTTCTCGCCCTGATCAATCGCATAGGCATATTCAGGATACGGAGAAACGCTTCGACATGCATCAACTGTCATGCGTGCACGAAGGTCTGTCCGGTGAATATAGATGTGGAGTCCGTGCAAGAGGTGAAGTCCGCTGAATGCATAAGCTGCAGCAGATGCGTAAACGCATGTCCAGTAGAAGATACCCTGTATATCTCAGGACCACGTAAGGCGAGGCTGAAACCGACCGTCATGGTGCTGCTTACGCTCGCAGTGTTCGCTGTGGTCATAGGAGTCACGAGCTTTACCGGCGAATTCGAATGGAAGGTGAAAAACATAACCGAAACCGTCGCGGTGAAAGGATCGTTCAATGCGGACGATATAAAAGGCTCGGACACATTCAAGGCGGTATCCGAGGCATCCGGGATTCCAAAATCCGCATTCGTCGAAGCGTTTGCTATCACAGATGCGGAATTCGCGGGGACGCTCAAGGATTGGGCCCACAAGCCCGGTTCCCAGTTCGATGTGCAGGCGGTTCGGGATTTCATCAAAGCGAAACAGAAACAGTGATTTTCCGCTATCCTGATAGCTTCAGCATGCCAAAGTCGGAATTGTCGATGAAAGGCCGTGGCTTTTCTTTTTTTCATCCTTAAGATGTGATATAGTATTTATAAAAGTAAAAGGCAGGTGCACCATGAAAAGAGGATTCTTGGTATCGGTCTGTGTGCTCTGTTTCTCCGCTCTGCTTGCTGCGGAGGATGTGTATGTCGACTATGTTGAAGGTATGGTCGAAGTGAAGGATGCGAAGGGCTGGAAGGAAATCGCCATAGGGGATGCTCTGGCTCGGAACGCGACCATCCGGTTGGGAGCCACATCGTGCGCGGAACTTTCTTCAGGCACTATAAGGCTTTCCCTTACATCCGCAGGAATCTACGATGTCGAAAAACTGCTCGCGGCATCGAAAAAAAACTCGACTTCCGGAGTTGGAACCCTCCTGGCAAAAAAACTTGAGAAAACGGTGGTGACGCAGAAAAGCACGCAGAGTGCTGTCATGGGGGTGCGGGCGGAAAAGGTCGACGTGGGGAACGAGATAGAATGGGTTATTGAAACTGACCCCGAAGAGCTGATTCGGCAAGGGCTTGAGAAACTCGGAGCAGGGGATTACCGGAGGGCCGCCTTCCTGTTCGAAGAGGCCAGGAACGGATCAGAGGGAGGGCTGTATAGGAAAGCGAGCTATTATGCAGGGTACGCGGAAGCTCTGCAGGGAAATACCATTCCTGCATTGAAAGACCTCGCTGTGGTCAATCCTGCGAAAACCGACGAGTATTATAACGACTATATTATCCTGCGCGGAAAACTCCTCGTGGAAACATTTGCGTATCAGGATGCGCTCAATTTCTTCAAATCGTTCGACAAGAGCGCGATGCCTAAGGATGTACGGCAGACGGTGTGCCTGTTCGAGGGCATTGCGTACAGGGAAACGGGAAAGTCGGCGCTCGCTGCAGAATCCTTCCGCATTGCGCGCGATCTCGATCCCGCTTCGGATGCAGGAAAAATCGCCGCAGAGCTTATGAACTGAGCTGCACAGGAAGGAAGTGCAACCGGAAATCCCGGAATCGCGGCCAATAAAAAAGCCGCCTGGACGGCGGCTTTTGCTCTTAGCGTTACGCTTTACCATCCCCATTCATAGTAGAAGAATGGCATATTCTCCATCCCCTGGAAATCGTACATGGACCAGTTTGTAGCGGATTCGAACCGGATGATCCGGTTGATATTCTCCCCAGGCGGATAATATCCTCCTTCGTCTATCACGTAGGACGATGTATTGAGCGGTGCAAGGAATTGCCGCGGCTGGTAGAATTTCCCTGCTGGCAGAGGCGGTTCCTCTTCCCCTGTTGTCCCCCCTCCTTCTGCGACTTTCTGGAGGCTGACGATATCCAGTTGAACGACCTTGCCACCGTAGCCGTCGTAGCCGCTGTAGCCGTTGTAGAAGGATCCATCGCTTCTTCCCTTATTGACAGAAACTGCGAGATAATTCCCCTTTGCGAGGATATCCCAGAGCTCTTCGGTCTCCGCAGCGAACAGGTCGAACGCAGAGACCGAGAAGCTCGAAGCGGGGTTGCTGAAGCTGCCGATCTTGATGACTGCAGGATACCCCGTAGAGTACTCATGGAGCGGGTCGTTCACATTCGCTGCGAGGTATATGGTGCCCTCTTCGCTCACTGTCATGCCGTTCACGGATTTGACGGAATAGTTTCCCAATGTCGCGATGGCTGTCTGTTCGACCGTGGCCCCTGCGGTATCGAGCACTTTTTTGCAGAGATACGGAGTAGCACTGGTGCTGTCTTTGTAATAGAAGTACAGGACATTGGGGCTTGCATTCCTGTCTATGGCTATGGCCCTGACAGGAGCCTGAGGAGAAGTGTAAAAATCCGTATAGTTGACTATGGTTGTGTACTCAGCCGTAGCAGAGATGGTGTCGAATCGTACAATTCTTTCCGGGTATTGGGTGGGTAGTTCTTCGTTGGACTTGCCCCTGTCGAAAGAAACATAGATGCGGCCTGTTGCATCGAAATCCACGTCGAAGGGGGACATGTAATAGTCATAGCTATCCATAGGGAGAGTCCTTGCTACGAGGTTCGTCCCGCTCATGTCGTCCATCTGCAGGATTCGGTTGTTCAAGTAATCCGGTATCACGATTTTCGTCTCGCTCACCCGCATGGGAATGCTCACTGCAACGCTCTGGCCGGCTGTAAGGTCTATGTTCCCCGAAGCGCCGGTATACGCTTTGACCGATGTGGATGCGGATGCGGAAGCAGGTACCGCCGAAGTCATGGTGAAAAGGCGTGCGGGACCTGCTGTTATTTCGAGGGAGATGCCCGAAGCCACTTCCGAGCGGGTATAGGTCTTGGTGATCGTTTCCATGCCGCTTGCCGTTACCGTGAGCGTGAACGACTCGAGCGATGCAGGCATGGCTCCTTTCGCGGATGCATCCTTCGAAAGCGTTGTTCCGTCCAGCACTATGCTGACTCGTGCTGTTCCCTGAACGAATTGATTTTGACATGAGAAAAACGTCATTCCGACTAACAAGAAGATAATCGACATAACTAGAATTGATACGGTTCTCATACACATCCTCTCATCACGGCCACTGTACCGTTACCGTTACCGTCGTCGTAGTCGGCGCAGGGATCTCGGGTGTCGTCGGTGTTACGGGGGTTACCGGGGTTACCGGTATAGGAACAGGGATATCGAGTTTTACCGGTATAGCAGGCTTCTCGCCTGTCTGCACCGAAACGTTCGTCTGAGCTTCAAGCACTGCCTGACTCGAGGTGGGAGGCTGATAGCCTGAGGCAACCGCCTGTTCGCCTGCGGTCACGCTCGTGGTCTGGCCTGCCAGGTTCGCAAGATTCACCGCACCCGAGAAGCCTATGACTTGCTCTCCGTCGTATTCAAATTCGGTTCCACGCACAGCAGCAGTGGAAACCGAGCTTTTTATCGTGAAATCGTGCTTTATCCCTTCGGTGGTTTTTACTTCCGCCTTCACTCTTCCCAATTGGAGGTTGAGTTTTGTGCTCGCCACTCCCTCTTTTTCGACGAGCTCTTCGATTTTCATGCGGGTGAGCGGTCTCACCTGGAGGACCGAGGTCCCTAGATCGAGCACTGCGGTCGAATTGAACCCTGTAGATATGGCGGCTCCCTGCGGCAAGGTCATCCCCTGCTTCGCAGCCGCCCACGGTTTGCCGGGGAGCTGAATTTCCACTTTACCGGTGGCTTCCTTCAGCAAAGCCTGTTCGGAAAACAGCATCGATATGGTGAGAACCGATAATATATGAGAATCATATTGATCTTTTTCATACATAACCTCTTCTACACATAGTATATCACATCGTGCCATGGTTAAAAACTCAAAGACACATCGAGCCGTGCAAGAAACTCGAAATCCCGTTTGC
>CAZWAS010000162.1:4505-7847 GCA_964631915.1 uncultured Spirochaetales bacterium
TCGAACACTCCCCCGGCAGCGGTATCTGGGAAAAACATCGCTGTGGTCAACCCCACACCCAAATCGGCGAAGGGGCGGAAGTTGATAACCAGGTCTCCTTCGGTTCCGAGGTACAGCGAGCTCGAGGCGCTGTTGTATGCCGAGGAGATGGGACCGGTAGTGGAGCGGAAGAACGGTATCCCCTTTAGTGCTATCTGAAAATTCCTTGCAACGGGGGAAGTTTTTATGAACGAAAGGGGTTTGATGGAATACCCTGCTTCGAAGTAAAACACGTTCCCCAGCGCAGGGGAGAAGATCTGGCCCGTCGTGGTCTTGGATATGGGCACGAACATGGTCGCGGTCTCGGCCGTATTCCCTTCCAGGAAGGCCGTGTCGCCTGGGGCGCCGCTTGCATACACGAACCGGAGATTCGCAGCGGAACCGAGCAGTGCCTCCATGAACCATTGTATGTTTCCCCCTGCGATGAATCCAAACATGGGTTTGTACAAATATGCTCCGTTCACGAAGGAAAGCGTCTTGCCGGTCTGGAGATAGCCGAACGAATTCCAGTAGAGCGAAGGGATGATTCTGCCCCCCAAACCGAGCCCGTAGTACTGCGTGTCCACTTTTCCACCCTTGGTCGCATCGTAGGTCGTGGACCCTTCGGCGATGAGCGAAGCATCCGGTCTCATATCCTGCTGAAGCACAACGGATAAAGAAAGGTTCTGCGAAAGGAACAATTCGGGGAATTCCAGCGCGAAAAGTTCCACCAGCCTGGGAGAGCCGAGGAGCGTATCCGCAATCTTATCCATGGCGTCCGAAATGCTCATGGTGATGGTGGATCCCGGCTGGAACAGGAGCCCCGTATAGCCGGCACCTAGCCTGAAGGTCATGAAAGGCAGCATGAGATTGAGTACCGCCCCGTCGAAGGCATGGGAGAACACAAAGGATGTGAACTCGGAGGCGGCAAACCTGCCTGCCGTCGCATCCAGTACAGGAGAACCCAGATTCGAAAGGGGAAATGTCCCTTTCCAAGACAATTCGTCCACGTTGAAAAACACGTATCTGTCCAGGCTGAACGTGTAGCTGCCCTGAAAGAATATGCTCATGGAGGAGCCGAGGCTCGAATAGATCCAGGCCGACGCCTTATCGGTCTGAGTGAATGCGGGATTGGGAGTCTGCGTGGAGGTCGCCGTAATGCCAGTCGAATTGTCTATGGACAGGCCGAAGTCGAAGGGAAAGGCCTGAAAAGCCGTTATTGCACAGAGCACAACAGGGAGGAGCAGGTTTCTGAATTTCATGAGCGGGCCTCCTTCCATGCGAGAGCCTTGGTGAGGATACGGAACGCTTCATCCCCTGTGAGGTAGCGCCATTCTTCCGCTTTTCCGGAAACTATGCCGAGAAACGCGAGAGAGCGCACCGCGTATCGCGGACAAGGGAAAAGGCTGTACATCATGCCTCCCGGTATACCGAATGCCTGCATGATGAGGAACGAATACTGGCCGAGGGTGATCGGCTCTTCAGCACTCTTGGCCGCTAGGTTCCACGGTTTGTCCGCTACGATCTGCGCAGCTTCGGATTCTTTCGCTGTTTCCGGAATCGTGCCGGTTGCGAGCAACACCAGGTACGCTGCCTTTCCGATGCTCGCTCTCTCCTGGGCCAGCATGGAGTCGATGAGCTCGTTGGATTGGGCGAATGCACCTAGACACATGCCGCCTACCAGCATCATAGTCACAATATGTTTTTTCATGTCTTTTATCCTGAATATGAAGTATGATATCATTATAGAGTATATGGGCTCACTTTACAACGAAAAAGGGTTATACCATGAATAAAAAAATAAGTGTGGATTTTTTAATTCCGCTTGGTATTGCGATGGTTTTTATATTATTGAGTTTTTTGGGTACATTCAAGACGTTGGATAGAAGAATATTCGACTTATTTTTACATATCAAACCGGAAATCCCTGAACACGACAAATTGCTTTTCTTAGACGTGGACGATCTCGCGATCGCGAAAGTGAGCGTATGGCCGTTCAGCAGGGACATCATGTCCGCAAAGGCGGACATCATGGCAGACGGTCTCATACTGATGAAGGAGTTTCGGGCGGACAGAGCGGTGTTCGATATTGAGTACACCGAGGCGAGCCCCAGGGGAGTGAATGCGTCGCTGCTGCAGGAAGGCATACCCGAATATTTCACAAACGAATTCAACGCTATTAAGGAAAATATCAGGAATCTTTTTTCGGCTCTGAAAAGCGGTTCCATTCCGCTCAGGGAAGCGGAAACGTATATAAACGACCTTACTGGATTGACCGACACATCGAAGGAAGAGCTTCTGAAGAAGGTGGGAGAAATAGCGAGGGATAACGACGCATACCTGGGCCAGGCTGCACGATTTTTCGAGCGGGCTTTTTTCACGGTGAACATGCTCGAAGAACAGGACCCCGATGTGCCCGAGGATCTGAAAGAGTTCGCTTTGCAGAAAGTGCCTTTGAAGGAGGTGGAAGTCGAACCGAATTCCGTGCACAAGGCGACGGACATACGGCCTGCCATCTTTCCAGTGTTGAACGGCGGAAAGCGTTCCGGATTCCCGAATATCATCATAGACCGGCCGGACGGAGTGCGCAGACGGGTATACCTGCTTCAGGAATACAAGGGTAAGTATTTCCCTCAGCTCGCGTTTTCCCCCCTTATGGATATGCTGGACGATCCTGCGCTCGAAGTGAAAAAAGGCTCCCTCCTTCTCCGGCAGGCCAGGCTTCCGGACGGTACGGTGAAGGATATCCGCATACCTTTGGACGAGGAAGGAGCTGTGCTCATTAACTGGCCGAAAAAGACCTTCATAGAGAGCTTCAAGCATCTTTCGTATTACTACCTCGTGCTGCACAAACGCGAGGAGGACCGCCTACGCGATAACTTGAAAGCCATGGATGCAGCAGGATATCTGAACTACCACGAGGGCGAACAAGGGATCATGGACATATATTACGGGGCAGAATCCCTGAAACAGGACATGCTGAAAGGTGCTCCGCTCGACGGTATGGAGCAGTACCGCAAAGAGAGAGAACGGTTTTTCGAAGAACTCGGTGCATTCCTTTCGGGAAGCGCGGAGAAGGCGATCTATGCGGATATCGATGCCGTATTGGCTTCAAAGAGTGTTTCCGAAACGCAGAAGGAGGAATACAGGCTCGTGCGCAAGGACGTGGAGACTTCCTTCAAAAACACCGGAGAACTGTACAAGAACATCATGGAGACCAGGGCCACGCTTAAGAAAAACCTCGAAGGTGCATTCTGCTTCATAGGCCATACAGGTACATCCACGACGGACCGTGGTGTTAACCCCTTTCAAGGAGCGTACGAC
>CAZWAS010000163.1:0-2988 GCA_964631915.1 uncultured Spirochaetales bacterium
CATGTACGGATTTTCCCATAGAGTTTTCGGCCATGCTGTTTCTTTTTACATAATCAGTGGGGTATTCATACTCGATGCAATCATGTTCACATTCAGTATGGCCCGGTCCATGTACACGAAATCCATATCGGATTCTCAAGAGGAAGTGACAGCAACGCTCTCCACCGGCATATCGATCAACCACAGCATAAGCATCATCATCGCTATTCTAGGCGGCCTGCTATGGGAGAAACTCGGCATCGAAATGCTCTTCTCTATGGCAGCGATATTCGGACTCGGTTCATTCATATTCGCCCTTGCATTGCCAAGGCAACACATCAAAATAAAGGAGCCGCAAGCATGAACACATTGATACTCACGATTAACCCAGGGTCTACCTCGACAAAAATCGCCGTGTACAATGAAGAACAGGAGATATTCAAGAAAAGCATTCAGCACAGCGCCGAAGAGACCGGTAAGTTCAAAGCGATTATCGAACAGTATGAGTTCAGAAAAAATCTCATTCTGGAAGCGTTGAACAACGCAGGAATAAACGCAAAAGATATCAAAGTGATCATGGCAAGGGGCGGAATGCTGAAACCGATAGCTTCAGGCGTATATGCAGTGAATGACGCCATGATACGGGATTTGCGAATCGGCGTTCAGGGGCAACATGCGAGCAACCTGGGAGGAATCATCGCTTCTGAACTGGCCAAAACCATTCCAGGGTCAAAAGCATATATCGCCGACCCGGTGATCGTCGATGAGCTTGACGATCTTGCCCGAATATCGGGACATCCCGAATTTCAGCGCGTCTCGATATTTCATGCATTAAACCAGAAGGCGATCGCACGGATGCATGCGGAAAAAAGTCAAAAACGATATGAGGATATGAATCTCATAGTCGCACATATGGGAGGCGGAATCAGCGTAGGCGCGCATAAAGCGGGGAAAGTGATTGATGTGAATCAAGCCCTTGATGGGGACGGGCCCTTCTCTCCGGAACGCAGCGGAACGGTTCCTGTAGGGGCGTTGGCAAGGCTGTGCTTCAGCGGCAAATATACGCTGCAAGAGGTACTCAGCATGATAACCGGCAAAGGGGGGTATACCGCATACCTCGGAACGAACAATGCTCTAGAAGTGGAAAAACGCTGCGCACAAGGCGATGAAAAAGCGATACTCATACGAAACGCCATGATATACCAGATAGCGAAAGAAATAGGAGCCATGTCTACCGTGCTGAAAGGAAAAGTCGATGGCATTCTGCTGACAGGCGGGATCGCTTACAACACTTCATTCATCGAAGCACTTACAGAACGCATTGCGCATCTCGGTCCGGTGTTCACGTATCCAGGAGAAAATGAACTCGAAGCCTTGGCGATGAACGGCTTGCGGGTCCTGCGCCGGGCTGAGGAGATAAAAGAATATCGGTGAGCAATCGATCCGAACGACTGCCGATCCTGAATACACCGGATCGATTGTTTATTTCAGCACAGCGCCCGTACTCGCCGAGGTGACCATCTGGCTGTATCGATACAGGTAGGTTCCTTTTTCCGCTTTGATAGGCGGCTTTACCCATCTGCTTTTTCGTTGTGCAAGCTCATCCTCGCTAAGGTCAACTCGAAGCAGACGATTCGGGATATCGATTTCTATGATGTCCCCTTCACGGATTATCGCTATCGGTCCTCCCTCGGAAGCTTCCGGCGAAATATGGCCGATGCAAGGACCTCTTGTTCCGCCGGAGAATCTGCCATCAGTGATCAGCGCAACAGACTTTTCTAATCCCATGCCGGCAATCGCCGCGGTTGGACTGAGCATTTCTTTCATACCGGGACCGCCTTTCGGCCCCTCATAACGGATGACCACAACATCTCCCGCTCGTATTCGTTTTTCCAGTATCGCCGCATACGCATCTTCTTCAGAGTCGAATACCCGGGCAGGACCTTTGTGTTTCATCATTTCTTGGCCCACTGCCGATTGTTTGACAACAGCACCGTCAGGAGCGATGTTCCCTCTGAGAATCGCTATGCCGCCTTCTTTTGTATACGGATCATTCACCGTATGAATCACCGATGTATCAAGGATTTCGGCATTCTCGACATTCTCGCCGAGCGTTTTTGTTGTCACAGTGATCGTGTCCGGTTTCATTAACCCGGCTTGGATAAGCATGTTGATAATTGCAGACATGCCTCCCGCCTTTTCGAGGTCGTACATGGTATGGTTTCCGGCAGGACTTATCTTCGTGATATTGGGAACCCTTCTGCTGATCGTATCGAACACATCGAGCCCAATATCCACCTGCGCTTCATGGGCGATAGCAGGAAGATGGAGAACCGTATTGCTCGAGCCTCCGATGGCCATATCGAGAGCGATGGCATTCTTAAACGCATCAAGCGTCAGAATATCCCTTGGACGAATATTGCGTTTGATGAGTTCCACAATGAGGATACCGGCTCGTTTCGCCAACTGTTTCCGTTTTCCGAAGGGAGCGGGAATCGTACCATTTCCCGGCAGCGCGATGCCTAAAGCTTCCGCCAGAGAATTCATGGTATTCGCCGTGAAAAGCCCGGCGCAGCTGCCGCATGTCGGACATGAGGCTATTTCCATTTCTTCAAGCTCTTGTTCGCTGATTGTTCCTGCTGAAAATTCTCCTACGGATTCGAATACGCCCCGGATGAGATCGACTGATTTCCCGCGATGGTTTCCTTCCAACATCGGACCGCCGCTCACATAGATGGCAGGAATATTAAGCCGCTGCGGCCATCAGCATGCCCGGTACGATCTTATCGCAATTACCTATGAGCACAAGACCGTCGAATTTGTACGCCATGGCCATAGTCTCTATGGAATCCGCTATGAGTTCCCTACTCGCGAGCGGATATTTCATCCCGGAATGGTTCATCGCTATACCATCGCATATGCCGATAACCGGAAATTCGACCGGAGTTCCGCCTGCTGAAGATACTCCCAGTTTTACAGCCTGGGCAAGTTCATTGAGATGGAAATGTC
>CAZWAS010000163.1:3004-6965 GCA_964631915.1 uncultured Spirochaetales bacterium
CATTATGAGCGTTCACTACCCCGATAATAGGTTTCTTCAGATCTTCAGGAAGATATCCCATAGCATAAAAAAGTGATCTGTGCGGAGCCCGTACAACGCCTCCTGTTACTTCATTGCTGCCCATAACACCTCCCTCTCCCCCGCAATAATATTGCCCCTACTTATCACTCTTTGTCAACGACGGAGCAACTATCACTCCTCCGCCCCCGAGAACAGATAGGACAAGCCTGCATCCTCAAAGGCTTCTCCAAGTGTGCTCTCTCAAGCGTATGTTCATCGGTGAAAACCTCGATCGTCGGGCCATCTGCGAGTATGGAACCATTGTCGAGTACGATTGTTCGTTCGCAGGTATCCAGGATCATATCGAGATCATGGCTCGCAATGATCTTCGTGTGCGAAAACCGGGAAAGAATGTCGATGAGTTTACGCCTCGCAGCAGGATCGAGACTGGATGTCGGCTCGTCCATAACAAGAATGTCGGTCCCCATGGAGAGGACAGTGGCAATAGACGCACTGCGCTTTTCTCCTCCTGAAAGCTTATACGGAGGACGAGACGCGAGATGTTCGGCTCCTACCTCCCTCAGTGCTCGTTTTACGATGCCTTCTATTTGGTCACGCGGAATTCCAAGATTGGCAGGACCGAACGCTACATCCTCAAACACTGTGGGCATGAACAGTTGATCATCCGGTTCTTGAAAAACCAGACCGACACTTCTGCGGATCCTTCGCACAGTGTTCTTGCTCAAAGGGACATCCCCGATTTTGAGAGTTCCTTCTGTAGGGAGCCATACGCCTGCGATTATAAGCAGAAGTGTGGATTTCCCTGCACCGTTTGCACCGACAATTCCGACGGATTCCCCATGGGTGATTCGGAAATTGATGCGACACAATGCCTGTAAGCCGTCCGGATAGGCAAAAGAAAGTTCATGCGCTTCGATGATATGATGGCTCACTTGGGCCCTCCCACAACAACTCTTCCGATAAAAAACGGAATATCAATGATTCTTGCGAGAATAAAAAAGGAAATCCACCCCATGAGAAAAGGGATGGAAACTTTGGTTCTTTGTGCTGAAAAAAGAATGCGCACACGACCATCGAATCCTCGCGAAAGCATGGAACGGTAAATTCGCTGCGCACGATCGTATGTGCGCAGCAAGAGCTGTCCAACCAATGATCCCCAGGCGTTTATCCGGACACCGTTGTCGGCAGAGGAACGTAAAGCATACGCACGAACAACCCGAGCCGTTTCTTCGATAAGCACAGCAACATAGCGATACATAAAAAGCAATTGAATCACAAATACACGCGGAATCCGCAATTTCGATAACGCATAAGCCACATTATTCATGCCGGTAGTCGCTGCAAGGATTAAAGCCGCACTGAGAGTACATCCGTATTTGATGAGAATAGAGACAAACGATATCCACCCGCCGGATATTCCGATGGTTCCAATGTGCGCCCTGACCCCGTGGTCGAACACGGGGTTGAAAATTGCCGTGCACATGACGAAAGGAGCAGCGATGAGTACGCGTTTTGCAAGATACCATATGGGAAGTTCGGACTGGACTGCAAGTACGACAGGATACAGCAGAAACGGAAGCAACGCCGTAACCGTATACTTGTCAAACGAGACGACCACCACAATAAACGTAAGCGTAACTATCAATTTCGCCGTAGGATCGAGTCTATGAATAAACGTATCGCCCGCTGCGAGTTCGTCCATTCTGCGGATATGATGATGCGCTTTTTCTATGCTATTGATACTCAACTCGTTTACGGCTCAATGCTTTTCGTCGACCGATTTCGTTTTTCGTTTTCTACTACGCTTTACCACAAAAACGATGCCTCCTGCAACAGCTAAAGTCAATCCTGCACCTACCAAACCGGATACTGTTGTGCCTCCTTCGACTGCAGGCCATGATCCTGCAGGCTCTTCCCCTTCGGATTCCTGCACTGATTTTTTGAAACCATAATCCGGTAAAAAGGCCGTCTTCTCCTGAACCGTCGACAAAAATGTATGTATCGGGTCCGTAGCAACGAATTCTTCCTTTCCAGAAGTGCGAAACAATGCCCATTCCAAGCCATCCGGTTTAGCCGATGCGAACCACGAAAAAAAGCCACCGATAACCGCTGCCGCTATTCCAAACGCGATTAGAACGGTTTTCATGGATCCGTTTGAAGGTCTTTCCGCATTTTCAACAATGATTTCCGGTTTTACCCGCTTGACGAACAATACCACAGCAGCTGTTATCAGCCCTTCCACAACGCCGATCGCAAAATGAATCGGTTGCATGAGCGCGGCAAAACCGAGAAATGGCAATTCCGTTCTTCCAGAAACGATGGTTTCGAGCACGACCCCAAAAGCCCCTAACTGCAATCCTACAACGGCAGATACCAAAGAAGCTGCGAACAAGCGGCCTTTACCGGGATGCTTGCGAACAATTGTTCGATATATAAGCGGATACGCAACATAGCACGTGAAAAACCCAAGATTGATCATATTCCAGCCTAGAGCGAGCAACCCTCCGTCTCCGAAAAAAAGCGCCTGAACCGTCAAAATCGAAGCCATCACAATGAATGCAGCATGGGGACCAAGCAAAATCGAAAGAATCATGCCGCCACCCAAATGTCCACTCGAGCCTGTACCGGGTATGGCAAAATTGATCATCTGGGCTGCAAAAATGAATGCCCCGAGCACCCCCATGAGAGGTATTTTTTTATCATCTGCGTCTTTGTTCAGTCGAGCAGCCGAATAAGCGATTGTCCCTGCTGCCGCTGCCCATCCTATACCTCCAACCACAGGTGATAAAAGCGCATCCGCCATGTGCATAATGACCTCCGTCCCTTTCTCGTGTTACGAACATTAGAAAGGTAACACTCATCCTCCTTCATGTCAACGGAACAAGCTCGAAGCATACTCTTTTACATATTGAAAGAATAGTCTATAATAGCTTTTCATATATTCTGAAACCAAAGGAGTATACATGGAACTGATATATCACAAGGTACCTCTTGAGTTTCTGCGCACATTGCCTGAAGGAATAAAATATATCAACCGACATGGGAAAGACTTTCTCGTGGTCGAAGAGGTAAAGTGCCCTAAAGGTCATTCTCTTATGGTGGATACGGTGCGCATCCACGGGGAACCTACGATACGGATCGATGTTCTCATCGGTAAGGAAAAAGGATCGTTCTTCATCGATTCTTTCTGGGGAAGCCACGATAAACTCTACACATTCATTCCGTCAGAAAAAGGCGAACAGACCATGGTAGAGGCCTTCTGTCCTGTGTGTGGCGTGAGCTTGATGGTGCAAGACACATGCTCCATGCCAGGCTGCACTTCGAAAAAAGCCATACTCATGACGTTGCCCGGAGGCAAGAACCGCATCTATGAATGCGGCAGACTCGGATGCCCTGGACATAAGATAGCGATAACCGATATAGCATCGGAAATTGCGGAAAATGTGAGCAACATCAATTATTTCGGTATGCAATCTGAAGAAATTTTTAAGGGGATATGATCGACTATGTCTGACAACTACATTGAAATCGAACCTTCGCAGTGTAAAGGATGCAGGCTCTGTGTTGAGGCATGCCCGCATCAGTGCATTGTGATAGGTTCACACATCAACGAAATCGGGTATCAGTATGCGCGTTTCGAAAAACACGAATGCATAGCATGCGGATTCTGTTACTACATTTGCCCTGAACCTGGAGCAATAACAGTGTACAAAGGCGAAAAAAAAGGTGGGCAAGCATGAGCAAACAACTGATGAAAGGAAACGACGCTGTTGTATACGGCGCGCTGCTCGGAGGAGCGACTCATTTTTTCGGATATCCTATCACGCCTGCGAGCGAAATAGCCCATGGTGCTGCGCTCTACTTCACCAAAACTGGTAGGCACTTCCTCCAGGTGGAGGATGAAGTGAACGCCGTAAACATGCTTTACGGAGCGGCTGCT
>CAZWAS010000163.1:6975-7836 GCA_964631915.1 uncultured Spirochaetales bacterium
AGGCGCACGTGCGATCACTGCGACTTCAGGGCCTGGCCTCTCGCTCATGGCCGAAGGAATTTCGTATATTGCCGCATGCGAACTTCCTGCGGTAATAGTGGATGTACAACGAGCAGGCCCGGGCTTGGGCAATATTTGGCCGGAACAGAGCGATTATAATGCAGTGGTAAGGGGTGGAAGCCACGGCAACTACAAGAATATCGTGTTCGCCCCTTATTCGGCCCAGGAAATGTGCGACTTCACATACAGAGCTTTTGAGATAGCGGACAAATACAGGATGTGCGTGTTCATCCTTTCGGATGCGTATATCGGACAGATGATGGAACCGGTGGAACTTCCTACAGAAGTGAAGCACGGTTCCAGAAAGGAATGGGCACTCTACGGGGACAGAGAAAGCAGAAAAAACCTGTTTTCCTCCATTCTTATGAATACTGCGATCCTCAGCACCCAGAACTGGAAACTCGCGGAAAAATACAAAGGCATCGAATCGGAGCTTATTGAGTACGAAGAAGTGCATACGGAGGATGCTGAGTTTCTGTTTGTGGCTTTCGGCATCAGTGCTCGGATAAGCCTTACGGCGGTCCAACGGCTTAGAAAGGAAGGGAAAAAAGTCGGACTTTTGAGACCCAAGACATTATTCCCCTTTCCGTCGAAACGGCTCAAGGAATTGTGCAAGCAGGTTCAGAAAATCGCCGTAGTCGAGCTGAGCAACGGTCAAATGAAAAGCGATGTCGAACTCGCGGTGGAATGCCGTATTCCTGTGCTCTTGTATAACTGGATGGGCGGCGAAGTGCCATCCACGCAGAATATCATCGACCAAACGAAAAAGGATCTATAAGTATGGCTGTAGTTAAACATAAA
>CAZWAS010000164.1:0-2043 GCA_964631915.1 uncultured Spirochaetales bacterium
ATACGAAAACAGTATCCGCGCACGCTTCTCTTCGGAAACGTGTGTTGCGAAGTGACGCTCCCGCACGGTAATGTCTTCGATGTCGAGGACGAGACGTTGGAACTCATCGAAAAGATAGGCCCCGACGGCGGCATATGCATAGGCTCTTCAAGCGAAGTGCACGATCTCGTTCCTGTGGAAAACGCGGCGAAAATGTATGAGACTGTTCATGAATACGGAACATATCCCATCGACGTGGAGCGGATACGCAAGAGAAGGAGCGAAATAAAGGCGAAGCTGCGTACGCGTAAGCAGTAATCGCCGGATTGGTATGGAGAGAGCTGTTTCGTATGAAACAGTGAATATAGGAAAAGGAGAAAAGCATGAAAAAAATCGTTAAAATCTTATTGACAGTGCTTCTCGCTTCGGTCTTTGCGATGTCCGTATTCGCTGGCGGTCAGAAGGACAGCAGCAAAACTGCCGATTCAGCGAAAGCCCAGAAAAAATTGAAATTCGCCTATGTGTGCAAAATGCTCACGCACCCCTGGTTCCTGGAAGAGGAATCCGGAATCAAGGCGAAATGCGCGGAACTCGGCATCGACTACGTCGGTGTGGATGCGAACTTGAAGGACGAGGCCTGCATGCAGGCTGTCGATAACGTCATCGGACAGGGTGCAAATGCTCTTATGATCGTTGTAACCCAACAGTCGCTGGGCCCTGCTGTGGTGGAAAAGGCCAGGGCGGCCAAGATCCCTGTGATCACCATAGACGATACGATAAAAGATTCGGCAGGCGTGCAGATACCCCATGTCGGGCTTCCCACCACCGAAACCGGATACTTAGGCGGCAAGGCATTGGCAAAGCTTGCGAAAGAACGCGGCTTCATGAAATCCGGCAATGTCGTGAAAGTCATGATGATAGATATGTCGTTCCTATCTGTGGTGCACGACAGAACGGTCGGCTACAAAAAGGCGCTCCAGGAAGACTTGGGGCTTGCCGACGATGCGTTCATCATCCAGGATTCGAAGACCGGTATGTTCGAGGAAAACCTGCCCGTGGCGAGCGCGATATTGAACGCGAACCCGAAGGCTACCCATTGGATCGTTACTGGCATCAACGACGACGGTGCGCTTGCTCCGCTGAGAATTTTCGAAGAGAACAAATTCCCCCTGGATCGCGTACTCGCATGCGGTCTCGGCGGATACTCGACATCGTATGAGGAATTCCAGAAATCCCATAACAGCTACATCGTGACGAAACTCCAGCCCGCAGAAGAAGGGAAAAAAGCAGTGGAAATATTGTATAATTTCCTCACCAAAGGAACTCCGATGCCCGATATGACCTTGGTTCCTGGCGTCGTGGTGACCAAGGAAACATACAAGAATTACGAGTGGAAGATGTAAGCACCCGCATGCCGGTCAAAAAAAGTGCGATTTGTTCGGAGAGGCGCTCTGCGCCTCTCCGGCTTTATTGAAAGAGGCGAACATGGATACGAGCAGGATAGGATCCGATACGGTACTTTACTCCGAAGGGATCAGCAAGCGGTTCGGAGGAGTGCAAGCGCTCGATAAGGTTAGGTTTGAACTGAAAAAGGGAGAGGTGCATGCGCTAGTGGGGGAAAACGGTGCTGGTAAGTCCACCTATATCAAGATTCTCTGCGGAGTGTATCAGAAGGACGAAGGCGAAACGATATACTGCGGAGAGGAACTCGGCTGCGAAGACACTGCAGCTGCGCGCCGCATAGGAATAGGGCTTGTTCCGCAGCAGATCGAACTGGCACCGAAGCTCACTGTTGCTGAAAACATATTCATGGGCGAGTACCCGAAAAGGAAACCCGGTGTGGTGAAATGGAAAGAGCTTTTCGACCGGGCGAAGGAAATCGCAAGGACATTTAATATAGAAGATCTCGTCCAGGAACGGGTGGAAAAGCTCGGTACTGGACAAAGGCAGCTCGTTGAAATATTGAAAGCCCTTATTTTCGACACGAAAATCATCGCATTTGACGAACCTACGGCTTCGCTCTCGGACGAAGAAACGAAAAATCTTTTCGAGCTCATCCGAAAG
>CAZWAS010000164.1:2083-6358 GCA_964631915.1 uncultured Spirochaetales bacterium
AGACTCGATGAGCTTTTTCAAATAGCGGATCGCGTTACCGTGTTCAAGGACGGGAGGTACATCGGCACCAAGGGTGTGAAAGAGGTGACGAAAGACGATATCGTCAAGATGATGGTGGGCCGCGACCTCGATCTGTACGGAGAAGACAAACGCCTGAAAGGTCGAAGCGACGAAGTGATCTTCGAAGTGAAGAACCTAAAGAGCAGAAACAATGTGCGCGACGTCAGCTTCTCTTTGAAGAGAGGAGAAATCCTCGGCATGTTCGGCATGGTGGGCTCAGGTAGAACCGAGACGGCGATGGCCGCCTTCGGGGAAGACGAAGGATTCGAGAGCGGCGACATCTATGTGAAGGGGAAAAAAGTGATCGTGAAGAGTTCGATCCATGCGGTGAAATTCGGCATCGGTCTCGTTCCGGAAAACAGAGTTACCCAGGGTGTAATACTGAACGCTCCCATCAAAAACAACATAACGCTTCCCTTCCTGAAGAAGCTCGCTTCGTGGGGAGTTATAAACGGAAAAAAGGAAACGGACATCGTGCGGGACTACATGGGGCGGCTTAAAGTGAAAGCTCCGAACGAAAAGGCAAAGGTGAGAACCTTAAGCGGCGGAAACCAACAGAAAGTGTCCATAGCGAAATGGCTCGCCTCGCAGTGTGATATCATCATATTCGACGAGCCAACGCACGGCATAGATGTAGGGGCTAAGCACGATATTTACGAACTCCTCCGCGAGCTATCCGACGACGGCAAAGGCGTCATCATGATCAGCTCTGAGCTCCCTGAGATTCTTCATGTGTGCGACAGAATTCTGGTGTTCCGCGACGGAACGATTATACACGAGTTTAAGGACAACAAGAATCTCACGGAAGAGGATGTGGTCACCTATGCGCTGGGATAGAACAACCATAGTGGAAAGGAGTGGGCGTGTTTCGCTGACGATTCGAGAGCAAAAGGAAGGAGCTTGAGATGGCAGAGAGAAAGAAACAGAGCGGATTCACCAAAGTGCTGAACGATATCAGGATGCTTCTCGTGCTGATAGGGTTGATAATCCTGTTTTCTGTGTTGTCGCCGTATTTTCTTCAGATAAAAAACATTTATGCAATCGGCCTGACGATCTCCGTCATAGGAATCGTGTGCATAGGTCAGAGCTTAGTACTGCTTACGGGAGCCTTCGACTTATCGGTCGGTTCCATAGCAGGGTTCAGCGGCATGCTCGTGGCTTTCATGACGAAGCACTACGGCATGTATCCGCTTATGCTTGTGCTCGGGCTCGCGGTGGGAGCCCTCATCGGCCTTATAAATGGACTTCTCATCACCAAAGCGAAGGTGAATGCGCTCATCACCACCTTGAGTATGATGACGATTTTTCAGGGAGCAACGTTCCTGGTGAGCAACGGCTTTGCCATAGGAGTCAACGCAGAGGATTTCAGATTTCTGGGCACGACCCGCGTTTTCGAAGTGCCGCTGCCCATCATCATCCTCATAGTACTTTACGTAATCTTCTATTTCATCCTTCGGTTCACGGTGTTCGGCAGATACATTTACAGTATCGGCGGGAATTCCGAGGCTGCGAAGCTGTCCGGTATCAAATGTGGACAAGATTCGGATCATGGTGTTCATGCTTGTGGGGCTTTTGTCCGCGTTCGGCGGCATTGTGCTCGCATCCAGGCTCGGCAGCGCTCAGACGACGGCAGGAAGCGAATATCCACTCAACTCCATCGCGAGCTGCGTTCTGGGCGGCATATCCATAGCAGGCGGAGAAGGCAACATTTTTGGAGCGCTCATCGGAGTCGCCATCATGGGAGTCTTGCAGTCGGGTCTCATCATGATCAACATGCCGTCCTACTATCAGTGGATCGCCAACGGAGTGGTGCTGATAGTCGCCGTGTTCGTGGACACGAGGAAGAAGTCGTAAATCATGGAGACCGTAAACGCCCTGCGCCACATCGAGCTTGAGGGAAAACCGGATTTCGATGAATCGATGCGGCGCATCTATGCATGGTATGCTGGGGACATGATCGACAGACCGCCTGTGCGCTTTGCCCGGCACAACGCGTTCGCTGAACGGTTCGATACGCTCCATGACGGGAAATGGAGCAGCCTGAAAGAGCGTTGGTTCGACACGGAGCACCACCTGCGTAAATTTCGTCTCTCCATCGAAGGCAAGCGGTACAGAGGCGAAACCTTCCCCGTGTTTTGGCCGAACCTTGGCCCGGACGTATATGCCGCTTTTTACGGCAGCCCTCTCGAATTCGGGGAAATAACGTCGTGGTCGGAACCTATCATCGAAGATTTAGACGATATCGACGACCTTGTGCTCGATTGGAAGAACGAATATCTTCTCAAAATCGAGGAGCTCACCAAGGCAGCACTCGCTGAATGCGAAGGAACGTACCTCGTTGGGTATACGGACTTGCATCCGGGGCTCGACTGCGTCCAATCCTGGAGAGGACAGGTGAATCTGTGCATGGATTTGTACGACAACCCGGAGAAAGTGAAACGCCTTGTAGATATAGCCTCGCGCGACTTCGAAGCGGTGTTCAGCCATTTCGACGCTATGCTCAAGGCTGCTGGGCAGCCTTCCGTTACGTGGATGGAGATACCCTCCTTCGGCAGGATGCATATTCCCAGTTGCGACTTTTCGGCGTTGATTTCCAATGAGCATTTCAAGGAATTTGCCTTGCCTGAGATACGGCGCGAAGCGCTGTTAATGACGCATAACGTATTTCACATGGACGGAAAAGGGGTTGCACAACACCTTGATGATATTCTTGCGGTTCCGGAAATCAATGCGATTCAGTGGGTACAAGGTGTGGGGGACGACCTTCCTATCATGCAATGGGTCCCACTCATCAAAAAGATACAGTCAGCAGGCAAAGGCGTTGTCGTGGACCTCTCGCTTCCCGAGCTCGAAGGGTTCATCGATGCGGTGGATCCGGAATTGCTGTATCTCTGTATCGCCACTGAAACTGAGGAACAGGAACTCGATGTGCTGAAGCGGATTTCCCGGTGGAGGAAACGGGTGTTTTGAAGGCAGGAGAACCCGTCGTGGTCGTAGGGAGGACAAACCAATATGGATAGAGTTTTCGAAGGAAAGTATAAGAACATACGTGCCTTCGTATTGGAAAACGATTCGCTTAAGGTGACCGTCATTCCGGAATCCGGTTCCAAGATCGCTTCGATCGTGTACAAACCTCTGGATACGGAGCTGCTGTGGCAGAATCCTGCGAAAAAATACAAGCTTACACCGTATGCCGCATCCTACGGAGACGGCGATTTTGCGGGATTCGACGAAATGTTCCCTACCATTTCCCGCTGTTATTACGAAACCCCGCCCTGGGACGGGTTCGAGATGCCGGACCACGGAGAGGTGTGGAGCCTGCCCTGGGATGTTTTGGTGGAAGGAAACACTTTATTCCTCGCAGTGAACGGCATCAGGTTTCCATATCGCCTCGAAAAACGGCTCAGCCTCGAGGGGGCTGTTCTCCGCATCGAATACCGCGCTTCGAACAGATCGAAGTATGCTTTCGATTATATCTGGGCGGCCCACCCGCTGTTCAACACCGTGCCGGGTATGGAATTCATCGTGCCCGAGGGCATGGACTCGATCGTGAACGCAGTACCCGGCCCTCGGCTTGGGGGGTACGGCAAAGTTCACAAATTCCCCACGGCGACCCTCGACGACGGTACTGTATTCGATCTGTCCCGCATGCCAAATAAGAATTCGTCAGGATATCAGAAATATTATTTCTGTAAAAAAATGACTGAAGGTTGGTGCATGCTCTTCGATCCCGGAAAGCGCCTTACCGTTGGAATGGCATTCCCTGAGCGGGAAGTCCCTTATCTCGGCATGTGGCTCAACGAGGGTGGCTGGGCGGATCAGTACAATATAGCGCCCGAACCCTGTACAGCGGCTATGGACAGAGTCGATTTCTCGAAGATGTGGGGAATGAGCAGCTCGCTTGCCGCAGGTTCCGAAAAAACATGGTTTCTCAATATCGCCCTATCCGAGGGGACGAGAAAAAAACATATACGAAATATTATGTAAGCATCCTCCGTTCCGTGCAGTCGAAAAAAAACCGAAGCTATAGTTCGCAATTTGACACAGGCAGATGCATTGGTCGTTGCCGCTGCTTTCAGAAACGGGCTCATCCTCGCCACACGGAACGTCCGGGACTCCGAGGCTCTGCATGTGGCAGTTTTCAACCCCTTTCCGGAACTGTAACCCCGAAGATTATCTTTTTTATAGGTGAAACCTTGAGAGAGTCAGGAAGCC
>CAZWAS010000164.1:6374-7828 GCA_964631915.1 uncultured Spirochaetales bacterium
CAGCCATCCGGCGGCCCAGCTATCCATTTCCCTATGCACTTCCGATTTCTCTTGACAGTATGTCCGAATGTGTGATAATTAAAGAGTATATATGATAATTAAAGAAAAAATATGAAACAATCGCGAGGAACAAATCATGACGGAACTGGAACGCTTTATCGATACGCTTTGTTTCAGGCCCGTGGACAGGCCTCCATTCATGGAAATCGCAGCGTGGGAACAGACCATGCTCAGGTGGAAACGCGAAGGATTGCCGGAATCCGCTGCGAACGCCGACCTGTTTTCCGGGAACGATTTTTTCCACCTCGAAGGCTACGATGCTATAGTCTTCAACATGACGTACCCACAACCTCCTTACGAGGAGCGTATCATTCACGAGGATGAGCGGTACGTGAAATTCTCGGACGGCACAGGCAGGGTGAGGCTTGCGCTCAAAGAGGGTACGGAAGCAGGCATGCGCATGAGCATGGATACGTATATCGATTTCCCCGTGAAATCGCGAAAGGATTTTCTCACATTGAAGAGGGGGTACGAGCGCCATTTCAAGGAACGGTATCCCCACGGGTGGGAAGAACTCAAGGCGCGCTTCCGGAGCAGGATGCGACCTGTGACGTTGTTCGATGCATATATGGGCACATTCGGATTCTACAGTATGCTCAGGAATTGGATGGGAACCGAACGGCTTTCCTATTTTTTTTACGACGAACCGGACCTCATACACGAATGCGTTGAGTTTCTGTATCACTACATCGTCGAACTATTCGACGAACCGCTTGCTTCTGGTATAGTCGATTTCTACTACATACATGAAGACATGGCAGGCAAGAGCGGGCCCCTCATGTCGCCGGATTTGTTCAGAGCATTTATACTGCCCTGGTATACGCGGTTCGTGGATTTTCTCAAACGGAAAGGCGTTCGCGTTGTGATTGTAGACACGGATGGCAATTTCGAGGCACTCGTCCCTGTGTTCCTGGATGCAGGGGTGGATGCGTTCGGTCCCATAGAGCGGGCGGCCGGCATGGATCCAGTGCGGTTCAGAAAGAAATACGGAAAACGGTTCGCCATGATCGGCGGTTTCGATAAACGCGCCCTCATCGAGGGCAAAGACGCCATAGATGAAGAAATGCGGAGATCGGTGCTTCCCATACTCGAACAGGGGGGATTCATCCCTACGGTCGATCATTCTATTCCTCCTGATGTGCCGTTGAATCAGTTTATGTATTATTTGGAACGGAAATGGGCGGCCCTGACTGGAGCGTTTTGAACGAAAGGAGGTCGCGAGGAAGTGCTGGAGAGAGCGATATTGTATTGACAATTATGATAAATTATGTTATTATAAGATTAAAAATGATAATTTGGAGGACGTATGGATCCCATGCTTGAAAAACTCTACTCGATGAAAAGCGGAGACGTGAAGGAATATCAGGATCATCTGATGCTCGGAGGCGGCACAC
>CAZWAS010000165.1:0-7366 GCA_964631915.1 uncultured Spirochaetales bacterium
TAGAGAACAAAGAGCACAACGGCGAATCCATCCATGCGCTTTTCGAGGATTCCGCCCATATTTTGAAAAACCTGATCTCGGATATCCAGAAAGCCATGAGGATGAAGGACAAGATATCGGACGACGGGAGGCGCCTCATGAAGGAGGTCAAGGCTATGGAGGACAATTTCAAGGCGTTCTCGACACTCATCAGCCGCTTCCAGAGCATCGATATCGCTTCGAGAATAGAAGTAGCCAAACAGGAAGTGCTCAAGGATATGAAAGGCACCGTCACCGAGATGACTGCGCTCACGGAACGCATAGAAGAGGATGTGAAAAACGCGCTCTCTGCGACGAAACAGTTCATAAAAGCTACGCATTCGACGATAACCGATTATGCAAACATTTTCAAACAAGAGGAGTTCGTTGTGAGCAGTTTCGAAGAAAACATACAGAAGTCCTATGAAAACCTCTTTCAGGCGGAAGACGAACTCATCAACACTATCACGGGTTTTTCGCTGTATACGAACCGATTTTTCAACCTCTTCGAATCGACGGCGAAAGATCTCGCGGGGCTCCGAACCCTGCTCTCCGATATTCAGACGATCAAGCACGAATTGCGCAACGTAAAAGAACGGGCGGAGAAAAAAATGCAGACCCTTCTCTCCGTCAAAGGCATCAAAAAGTGGTCGCTGAAAAGTGAAAAATTGAAAGAAATGATAGAGCAGTTCACCATTTTTACGCATAAGAAAACCGCAGGCGATATAGCCGGATTCGAAGTCGAGGGAGGGAATGAGGCCGGCGAAATTACTTTCTTTTGATATCGAAATGCATTGAACGCATACGTGCGAAGTTGGAAATGTAAAGGATCCGAAAAAGTATGTACCGTCATTTCAACAGCCAATTAGGACACGAAGTCGTCATCATCCATCCCGGGGAATTCTTTGCCACAAAGGAAAAAATCGTCATATCCACGGTGCTGGGTTCCTGCGTCGCAGTCGCGCTCTTCGACACGAAAAAACAGTTCGGAGGGCTGAACCATTTCATGCTCCCAGGGAACGAGAGCAACAAAGATTTCTACGCAACCTCCAGCGGTAAGTACGGTATGTATGCCATGGAACTTCTCATAAACGAGCTTATCAAACAGGGCAGCAGAAGAGAAGATATCATCGCAAAAGTGTTCGGCGGCGCTTCGGTGCTTCAGAAACAGAACAACTTCGGCAACAGAATATCGGAGAACAATATAGAATTTGCGTTCTCATATCTCAAAATAGAGAAAATTCCGGTCATCGCATCGAATGTCGGGGGAGTGGAAGCGAGGAAGATTTTTTTCTATCCGTGGACATCCAAAGTACTGCACAAAAAAATTTCCGGAACCATACTCAAGCCGATCGAACTCGAAGAGCAAAGTTACCTGGAGAAACTCACGCAGAAGCTCACCAAAACGGAAAACAATGTCACGACGTTCTAGTTTCCGAAAAATCCATCTCCGGAGTCGAAGAATTCTTCCGCGGAGGACGTGTCATCGAAAGGCAAGGAACCATCGTTCCGTTTTGCATAGAGTTTCATGATGTAGCGGATTTCCTGCATGCGCTGCTCGAGCGTCACCTTATCGTTCATGACACGCCTAAAAAAATCGGCGGATGAAGTACCGGCATCGATATTGCCGCGGCCGTATCCCTGATCGTGGTACTCGCTGAGTTCGAGTACTCGGAAATACACCCGTTCAAACATGAACAGCACTTTCCGTATGGTCATAAGATGTCCTACGATGGCCTTTTTTTCGGTCATTATCTCGAGCCGGCCGCCTATGGTGTTTCTCTTATCCTCGTTGATCCATTTCTGAAGGATCACTCGTTCCTGCATGAGGCCATTATACGCCTGAACGAATTTGCCGAAAAGCTGGTTATATCTTATCGCATATGCCCTGATAGCCCTGAGAGCATTCGGCTTGAACGCATCTATCCTATCTGCTATCCATTTTTCGCGAAACGAAGCGATATCTCCTGTTTTCACGGGAATTTCCCGGAACCGTTCTCCTGGAAGTTTTTCAACCGCTTTGCCGGGTCCCGCGAACAGAGCTTTCCCCTCTTCATCCACGCATTCGACGCTGCCTTCGGAACAGGTTACGAGTATATCGCCGGAAACGGATGTGGTCACATCGAACACCGTTCCACGGACACCCATCACCGCAGACTCGGTACGCACATCGAGTCGCGATTTTCCCGCAAGTTTTTTCACCGAAACCGATACAGACCCTGCAAGTAGCTCTACACCTGCTTTTTGTTGTTTCTGAAGATTGGAAAGCTGTACATAAAAGCTCGATTTGGGCTTCACGGTGATCGAAGCGTCTATTCCTGTGGAAGGGATAGTCGTTATAGTCGCCGTTCCGCTCTTGCTCGTCTGTATGAGATCCATGTTTTCGATTTCCGTGCCGAAATCGACATTCTCGACAATTCCGCTTCCCCTATTGATCTTTATGGCAGGATCGTCGAGATAGGAAATTTCCGCAACAGCTTCACCACCGAACAGTAGTGCATTGCCTGCGAGCAAAAGAAACACGAACCGAAGCAATCCCCTTTTCATACCAGCTCCTCGTTCAGGGAAGGCCCTGAGCAGATTCAAATATATCATTAAGCGCGGGTATGTTTCCAGGGAGGTCTCCCGCCACGGAACGCCACACGGAAGAGCTCTCCATACACAGGTACACGGGAATGTTTCCTAAAGACCGTATCGAGTCCATCATGCTTCTGTACAGCCTTACCCTGATTCTCTGGATATACCGGTATTTCCCGTCCACACAGGGAACGAACTCATCGTAAAGGTAGGGTCGTTTTTCCATACGGTCTTTCAGATGCGGCGGGTACCTGAATGTGCCCAGGCTGATCCATGCGATACGCTCGGCCGGGAACATTCCAAGTCTGCGGATCAGTCCGCAATATTCGTTCCGGAACGCGAGGAAAATCGGATCGAAGTGGAAGGAGATGCGGTACCCCGCCTTCATCGCTTTCAGCGCCGCTTCAAGCCGTCGGTTCAAAGAAGCGGCAACACCTTCCTCCGCATCGATAACGGTTTGCGGATTGAGCGAAAACCCGATAACGGTATGTCCTTTGTTCTGAATATCGAGAAGATGATCCACATGATCCGTCTTCGTCTTCAACTCGAACCACAGATTGTGCAGATCAGCAATACCTTCGATAATCTCCCGCGAAAGCCCGAAAAGAGGATCGTACAACAGCGAGTCTCCCACTTCGCCGGTACCCGCTCTGAGAACCCTTCCTTCGTTCGCAGCTGCGAGATTGCGCAATTCCTCAATCAGGGCTCCAGTATTCACATGCACGGTTACGGGCTCGAAGTTGAGATAGCTGCGCATGATGCAGTAGGAACAGCCGAGCGTACAGCCCATGTATAGGTCCGCTGTGAGGTAGTTGCAGCAAATATGCCCTTTCGATCCGGGACAGCGTCCGATCAATCTGCCTTTAGCGACCGTTATGAATAGGGTGCCGGCATTCCTGTGTTCCTTTGCAATTTCCTCTTTGCACCGGACATAGTGCACAGGAATCTGCGGAAGCCGCCGCACCGCCTGTTCCGTTCCAGGGAAAAAACGGGCATCTTCCTGAACATAGAGCCGCGAAACGATATCAGCGTAAGAGCGCAAAGAGTTCTTCTCCTGAGTCCTTCAGCTTACCGAGTCTCAGCATTTTTTTATCGAATTCTTCCATAGTTTGAAACGAAAACGAAACGGTGAAGGCATCGCCTTCGAAATGCGGAGGAGCATCCACCCTGATTCCTTTGCCGATCCGCGACCGGATGGTTTGAAGCGTTTCCTCCATGAAATGCAATTCTCTATAGCGCAACGCTTCGGCAATCCGTTTCGGCTCGTCTGAACTCAACACTTCTTCTGCGAGAACCAGGAGTTCCGCATCTGAAAGCGCATCGCGTTTCCAGATCTCGAACAGCATGACGAGCACCTGTCTCCGTTCGCTCAGACTGAGAAGCGCTTCGGTTTTCTCAAATCGGGTACACAGGGCTTCGGGAATTCCTTCCAGGTAAACCGCGGTCTTCAGATCCAAGAGCCCCTTGTTGACCATGCTTTTCAACGACTTACTCAGCCCGATATATGACTCTGTCTGCGAGACGAAACTGCCTCGGCCGTTCACTAACGGCGAGACCTCTTCAGCCCTGTGTATAATCTTCCTTTTTTTCAAAAAACCGAGGATCCGCTCCTTTTCCTCCCATGAATATTCTCCGCATCGCCCTTCGAGCGACAAGGCAATCCGAAGCAGATCGATGCTATCTCCTTCAACGTTCGTACACATCAGTTTTTCAAGCCCGTAAGATGCTGCTTGAGAAAGTATGCCGAATCCCCACACGATTTCCCTCCCGCAAAGCGGGATCGGTATATGAAGCCCCGCGGCAAGCATTTCCTTCGCAAGGGGCATACCTTCTCTGAACATATCGAACTCTCGCGAAAAAGAGCGCAACTCGTCGAGTTTGATCATGTGCATTAAGGGAATTTAGCAAACTTATCGCTTTTTTCCAAGCCATACGGTTTGACTTGCAGGATTGAGCGTGTTAAACTCTCACTTTGGGAGGAAATATAGATGAAGAAATACGTACGTCTTATACTGATTTCTTTGCTGAGTTTTTCGCTTATCTATTGTGCGAGTACTCCCAAAAAGCCAGAACCTGTTCCGGAAGAGCCGCAGGTGCAGGAGCAGCCGAAGCCTCAAGAACAACCTCAGGCCATGGCTCAACCTAAGCCGGAACCACAGCCGCAACCTGAACCGCAACCGATTCCTGAGCCCGAACCTCAGCCGGAACCCATTCCCGAACCTGCGCCCGAACCTGCGCCTGAACCGATTCCTGAACCGAAGCCAGAACTTGTGATAGAAAAACCCAGTGAAGAACCCCCACAGGTGAAGCCGGCCCCCGTATCGGATGAAGAAATACGCGAAGTCGAACAGGCTATAGTCAGGGCCGAAGAGGCTGGTGCTGGTATATACGCCGCACCATTGTTACGAGATGCCCAGAACGACCTGCGGAAAGCGAAAACGGAAAGAGATAGGGATCCCGACAAGGCACGTAAGCTTCTCGCATCCGCGAAACTGAAAGCGGAACAAGCATTCGAAGAGTCCATACGCTTCGCGTACGATTCTTACACGAAGAGGCTTAACGGAATGCTCGAAAAACTTCGCGGCATTCAGGCGGACAAATTTTATCCGGACAGATTCAACGATCTCGCGGAACGGAGGAACGGAATCGATGCTTTGTTCCGAGATAGGCAATTTGCAGAAGCGCGACTGAAGGCGGATGAATTGCTTAAGGATATGGATGTATTCTTCAAGGATGCGGATGAACACATACGGTGGGTACATATATTGAAGCGGGACACCGAAGTGTACCTCGATGAGGCGGAAAAGGCAGAAGCAGTGCTCTGGGCTCCAAAGGAGCTCGAACAGGCTACTGCCCTGTATTTTGAGGGCGTCGATGCGCTCAGGAATTTCGATATCCAAAAAAGCGAAGAGACCTTAGGAAGCGCCAAATACCTGGCCATGAAAGCTTCAAGGGCGGCTGTTGTGAAGAAAGAATACAAAGAAACCGAAGAGCTCATGCTCGAGGTGATGGAACGGATAGAGAAAGCCTCGACCCTCACCGTGATAACCGATGACGATACTATCATCGAACCACAGCCCTGGGACGGAAGGAAGTTTCTGCAGCCCGATGATGTGGACACCGTTCCTCCGGAACTTAAGGGTGACGATCATTCTCAGGCCCCCATATCGGACGAGACGACAGCCGTACTCGGCGATGTGAGCCAGGACAGCCTTCTCAAACAGGCTCAGGATACGTGGCTCCTTGGTGTAGAGGAGAAACGCCGGGGAAATCTCGCACGTGCACGGGAATACTTCGAAGAGGCTCTCAGGTTCGTGGAGGCATACGAAAGCTTATCTGTGGCCACAACGTACACCGTACAATTCAATCCGGATCTGCGCGACTGCCTGTGGCGAATTGCGGAAAAAAAAGAAGTGTACGACAATCCTTTCCTCTGGCCGAAGATTTGGCGACGGAACAGAAAGCTCGTACAAAACCCCGATCTCATTTTCCCAGGGTGGGTGCTGATCATTCCGCCGAAATGAGGACAGAACTATCGGCTTGCCGCGTACCGTAGCCATCGCAATACCGCCTGTAAGGGATTTCTATTTCACTCCTCACAGGTTTTCCTGTCTCGGCCCCAAAACAGCAACGCGGTTACTCTGCACGATGGGCATTGTGACAAAACTGTTCATATTTCCTCACGAGAAAAAACCTCATGTGTGTGGATTACCGGAAGAACTGTTCTACTTAAACAAACACATTCTGCCTGCAGAAGTCGGTGCTACCGCTTTCTTCACCCGTTTTAAACAATTCGGTCCTCGCTTCTCCGAATGTGCCGACCGCATAGCTGCAGAAAAACCGTCAGTGCTCTTTGTGCCGAGTTTCGCCTTTGCCTATGCGGACGATTCAATAGCCCTGGCTGCAGCAGTGAAACAGCGGGCGCCTCATACGTACATAGCTGCGTGCGGGGCCGGATCGGATGTGCTGCCGGAATACTTCATGAAATGCGGGTATTTCGATACGGTGATCAGAGGGGATGCGGAAACGGGCATTCCGCGTTTCATAGCTGATTGGACGGGAAATCGTCTTGCAAGCGATATTGCGTACGACGCAGGGCTTGCGCCCGAGGAAACCATGGAGGTCGCATGGGGGAAAACCGTGGAAACACGCACATACGTCAGCATATCGCTCTGCCTCACGCGAGGATGTCCGAAACGATGCAGATTCTGCTCCAACCATATCACGCAAGGAAGGGTATTCAGAAAAACCCCTCGTGATAAAGCGATGCGCATAATCGAATATCTTCCTACTGGGAAAAAATTGTACATCAATTTCGAGGACGACAACCTCCTCATAGACCCGGATTATTTCTTCGCGATACTCGAGGAAATCAAAAGGAGTAGATCTGAGGTTTCTTTCGGAGCGGAAAACGGGCTTGACTACACTCTCATCGATACACCCATGCTCAGTGCGCTGATCGATGCCGGATTCCGATCTTTCAATTTTTCTCTGGCATCATGCAACCCCGTATTGCTCGACCGCGAGCACCGGGAAGCGGATCTTCCGAAGCTCGAAGAACACCTCGCATATCTTGCGACTCGAAGCATTCCCAGCATCACCTATTTCATAGCCGGGTTGCAAGGCGACAGCGCGGAGAATATAGTGCATACCCTTGCGTACCTACACAGGCTCCCGACACGGACAGGCATATCCCTTTTCTACCCCGTACCCGGCATAGCCGGTTTCGAGGACAGAGAACGCTTTCTGAATACCTCAGCACGGCTCTGCG